>DAOVJB010000060.1 GCA_030673425.1 Elusimicrobiota bacterium
TATCGTACAGTTTTTTGCTCAACCCCATAATAGAGAAGCAATAAACAAACTAAAAAAGGTAGGAGTTAATTTAGAGTTAAAACAAAAACCGACTACCTCTAAAATTTTATCAGGCAAGACATTTGTATTTACGGGAGAGATGAAAAAAATTACCAGGAATGAAGCCTGCCGTATGGTAAAAGAACTGGGAGGAAGAGTTTCGTCGTCACTAAGCAAAAAGACAGACTATGTAGTAGCAGGAGCTTCTCCTGGTTCAAAATTTACCAAAGCGCAAAAATTAGGCGTTAAGATAATAGATGAGAAAGAATTTAAGAAAATAATCTCCGGATAGAGCTATAACTATGATACATAAATCATATTTAAGATATATATTATTGGCATTGCTATTTTTTAATCCAGCTATTCTATATGCCGAGTCATCTTGGGATCATCTTTCTAAAGCTCATACTCTATACTTCCAGGGTCTTCCTGAAGAAGCCCTCAAAGAATACCAGAAGGCTCTGGATATATCTCCTGATAGCTTCCAGGCTCACGCAAATATGGGAATAATCTACCGCGATTTAAATCTTTACAACAAAGCAATCAATTCATACAATACAGCATTACGGATATCTAAACATGCTTTTCTTTCATCTCTTCTCGGATGGGCATATTATAACATCAGAAACCTTGATGAAGCAGAAGAAGCCTTTAACAGCGTGTTTTCTTTAACTACTGCAAAGAAAAATCCTTCTTTGGTCTCTGATACTCATTATGGACTGGGTAATGTATATTTTAAGAAGAAGCTACTCAAGAGGGCAAAAAAGGAACTCAGGAAAGCAATTGGTATTAATTCTAATCATGCTGCCGCATATTTTCGGCTGGGAATGATTTACGAAGAAGAAGGTAATACTCAAAAAGCTTTAGAAAATTATATAAAAGTATTAAAATATGACTATAATTTCTCAGAAGTACGGATCTATTTAGCTCGCCTCTACTTAAAAGAAAAATCGTATGAGAAGGCGTTTAAGCAGTATAACAAGATATCCAACTTTGACCCTAAGAATACAGAGGCAAAGAAGAAAAAAGAAGAAATTCTCACACTTTTAGCTAAAAAGCATGAGGATATAATTCCTCCGAGGAGAATAAAAAAACATAGCAGTATCACTCCTGCTGTAGAAAGAGAGAAGATAACACTGCTTCGTATAGGAATAGGTGTTAACTCCGCAGGAAAACCTCTAAGGAAAGATACAGTCTGCTTTAAATGCAGCGGAGCTTTTACGATCACCAAAAAGTCCGATAAGAGCACGATTGCAGGCGGGGATGTTGATGAGACATGGACGATTGAGTTAAAGCAAGGTAAATTAAGCATATTTGATGAAGAAGATAACATAACAGGACCTTTTAGCGATACTGTCTTAATTAAACTGTTAGAACCTGAAGCTAATACAATAATTATCCAGAATATAGGCTACGGTAAAGGCTTTCCGTGGGGAGGAGAAGAGGACAGGGAATATAGAGGGGAAATAGAAGTAAGCATCAGTCAAAAATATGGGCTTACTGTTGTAAACATCATAAATGTAGAAGAATACCTTTACAGCGTACTTCCTTCGGAGATGATGATATCATGGCCCCTTGAAGCCTTAAAAGCCCAGGCAGTAATTGCAAGAAGCGAAGCTCTATACAAAAAGCGGTACGTTAAACCACACACCAAGCTGGGTTATGACCTTTGTGATGACCAGCATTGCCAGGTCTATAAGGGAGTCAAAAACGAATATAAGAAAAGCACCTTAGCAGTAAATCAGACAAGGGGAGAGGTCCTTTTTTACAAAGATAAAATAGCTCATACCCTTTATTCTTCAAACGCCGGGGGACATACACAGAGTTCCCGTGAATTGGACGGATGGGGCTCTGTACATTATCTTGAGGGTGTATCAGATGCACCATCTACTACTAAAGCGCTATATTCCCCTTATACTGTAGAAAAATGGATTAAGATAAGGCCTGATGTTTACTCTAACCTGCCTGAATTCTCTTATCCCGCGGAATTCCGCTGGGTGAATATTATAAAAAGAGAGGACCTCCAAGAGAGAATAAACAGGACATATCATGTAGGAACTATAACAGCTCTAACACCCTTAAAAAGAAGTAAATCAGGCCATGTAAACGCTATCAGGATAAAAGGGACCGAAGGAGAGATTATTATAAAGAGAGAGCATAAGATAAGAAGACAGATTTCAGCAGGATTTTTAAGAAGCAATCTCTTTCTAATAGAAACAAGCTCAAATGAAGATACCCTGCCTGATGAGTTTACCATATACGGCGGAGGATGGGGGCATGGTGTAGGTATGTGTCAGACAGGCGCAGCAGGTATGGCATATAAAAAAGGAGCATCCTATAAGGATATCCTCTACCATTACTATAAAGATACTCACTTGAAAAAAGTAGATTATTAAATGTAACGGAATCTACAATGAAATTCATTGCTGATAAAATGGTAGGAAGACTGTGTAAGTGGCTGCGTATCCTGGGGTATGACTGCATCTATTTCAAGGAAGATAAAAAGATAGAGTTAATCTATTCCAGCCTTCGTGATGACCGCATAATTTTAACAAGAGACTCAATGCTAAAGAAAAAGAAACGCCTTAAGTTATTATTTATAAAAAGTCAGTTTATTAAAGAACAGATAGAACAGGTAGTTAAAGACTTAAAATTAGAAATAGACAGGGATAAACTCTTCTCACGTTGTTTAATCTGCAATAAACCAGTAGAAAAAGTAAAAAAAGAGTCAGTTAAGGACAGAGTTCCTCAATACGTATATGAGATGCAAGAATCATTTTCAATCTGTAAATCTTGCGATAAAATATACTGGAAGGGAACACACTGGAATAAAATTATCGAAGACCTCAAGGAAATACAGAAAAAGAACAATTAAGAGCGAAAATTATGAAAATTAAACGAGTTCATTGGGAATTAGTTGTATTAGTAATAATTATTACAGCAGTTACCATCTATGTATCTCGTAATGGCGCTTTTGCTAAATTAGGACCCGGACATCTCAAAGAGGCAATGTTTTATGACAAACTTCCGGATAATAACGTCCAGTGCCATCTCTGTCCGAGAAATTGTACTATTCCTGAAGGAAGATATGGCTTCTGCAGAGCCAGAAAGAACATAAAAGGAAAGCTCTATGCAATGGGTTATGCTAATCCGTGTGCTGTACATATTGACCCTATTGAAAAAAAGCCGCTTTTCCATGTCTTGCCTGCAAGTGATTCTTTTTCCATAGCAAGTGCAGGATGTAATATGAGGTGTAAATTCTGTCAAAACTGGCAGATTTCACAGTTCTCTCCAGAAGAAACACAGAATCTTTTTGTTCCACCTGAAAAAATAGTACAAAAAGCATTAGAGACTAAATGTAAAACCATTGCATATACATATTCTGAACCGACTAATTTTTATGAATATATGCTGGAAACGGCAAAAATCGCTAAAGAAAAAGGTATAAAAAACGTGATGCATTCCAACGGTTATATTAACCAGGAACCACTAAAGGAACTCTGTAAATATTTAGATGCAGCTAATATTGACTTAAAAGCATTTAATAATAAATATTATAAAGAAATCTGTGGAGGATCCCTTGAACCTGTTTTAGAAACCTTAAAGACACTTAAAAAAGAAGGCGTCTGGGTAGAAATTACAAATCTCATCCTACCAACATTAAATGATGACCCCAAAGATATAAAAAAGATGTGCGAGTGGATAAGGGATAATCTTGGAACTGATGTACCCTTACATTTCTCCCGTTTTTATCCTACATACCAGATGAAAAACTTACCGCCGACTCCTAAAGAAACACTCCAGAAAGCAAGGGAAATTGCTACAGGAGTGGGTTTAAGATATGTCTATATAGGTAATATAGTAGGTAACCCTGCTGAAAGCACCTGTTGCCCAAAGTGTGGTAAAGTCATAATTGAGAGAGTAGGCTATAATATAATTAAAAATAACATTAAAAACGGCAAATGTAAGTTCTGCCAGGAAAAAATTGCCGGTATATGGTAAAATTATATTGTGATTATCTAATCATTTAATATATAATATGGTTGATGATTAGGTTGACGATTAGCCAGGATGAAAAATATGAACGTAAATTTTTTTAAACACATAATAATACCACCACCGACACCGAGAATATACGCAAGGCTTGGCTATTCACAAAGTAAGACCAAGCTTAACCAGCAACAGAAAGACGAAATAGAGAAATATATTCAGGAAGCCTTAACATTTATTGAACTAAAAGGCTCAGCAATAAGAATCCCTATAAATAAAATAAATAAATCAAAAACCACACTCCAAAAAGGCATAATTTTTAAGAGTAAAGACCTTGTAAAACTATTTGCTAATTCTAAAGAGATCTTAATTATGGGGGCTACAGCTGGTAATAACATAATGAAAGCTATAAAAGATAACAGCCGCCAAAAAGATCTTACACGTGCCGTGATTTTCGATGCTGTAGCAAGTGAAATAGTTGATGACGTTCTGCCCTGGATAATCAACTATTATAACCGGGAACTTGCCAGAGAGAATAAACACCTTACCAAAAGGCGCTTCTCAGCAGGCTACGGGGATTTTGCCTTAGAAAACCAGAAAACTATATACAACACCCTTAAAATGAAACAGCTCGGTGTTACTTTAACCAAGAACTATATACTTATCCCGGAAAAATCGGTCACGGCAGTTGCCGGGATTGAAATATCTTCCTAAAGGAAATACTTATACTATGAAGAACATAAAAAATCTATTAAAGAAACGAATCCTTATCCTTGACGGTGCAACAGGAACCGAACTGCAGAAACGGGGTATGCCTCAGGGTGTATGTCCTGAGCTATGGTGCCTGAAGAACCCCAAGGTTATTCAGGCAATCCACAAAGACTACAAAAAAGCTGGCTCGGACATAGTCTATACCTGTACTTTCGGTGCCAACCGCATTAAGCTCGCCCAATACGGCAAACATAACATCAGACAGGTTAATGAGAAGCTTGCTGTTCTGGCAAGACGTGCTGTAGGCAAAGGAACTTTTGTAGCAGGTGATATAGGTCCCACAGGCAAGTTTGTTGAGCCTTTTGGCTCCCTTAAATTTGAAGAAGCCGTTAATATATTCAAAGAACAGGCACAAGGCCTCCTTGAGGGAGGGGTGGACCTTTTTATCATTGAGACAATAATGGACATTCAGGAAGCACGTGCTGCTTTAATAGCAGTAAAAGAGCTTACTGATAAGTTTACCATAGTCACAATGACCTATGAGAAGAGCGGTAAAACCCTAAATGGGACAGATCCCGTAACCGCCCTTATAACCCTCCAGAGCCTTGGTGCCGATGCTGTAGGCTGTAATTGCTCCACAGGCCCTGAATATATGCTTGATTTTATAAAGCTAATGAAACCTTATGCAAAGGTCCCGTTAGTGGCTAAGCCCAACGCAGGTATGCCCAAACTTATAAAAGGCGCTACAACCTTTGACATGGGAACAAAAGAATTTGCCTTCCATACTAAAAAATTTGTCTCTTCAGGAGTAAACCTCTTAGGCGGATGCTGCGGTACAACTCCTGCTCATATAAAGGAACTTAAAAATAGAGTAAAGAAGCTAAAGCCGATAGCTCCAAAAAGAGAATCAATAAGTGCCTTAAGTTCTGCAAGAAAAAGCATTATATTAGAAGGAAGGAAATCCCTTGTCGTAGTGGGGGAATCTATTAATCCTACAGGTAAAAAAGCTTTAAGAGAAGAGCTGAAGAAGGGTAAAACCTCTCTTGTAAGACAACTTGCAAAAGACCAGGAACTAAAGGGAGCAACTATCCTTGATGTTAATGTGGGAGTAGGTGGCCTTGATGAGGTAAAGACCATCAGGAATGTTATAAACCTGCTTTCGGTAAACACAGGACTGCCTCTTGTTATTGACTCATCAAATATAAATGCAATAGAAGAAGCTTTAAGATTATACCCGGGACGTGCTTTAATCAATTCTATATCAGGAGAGAAAACCAAACTAAAAAGACTCCTACCACTAGCTAAAAAATATGGAGCTATGTTTATTCTCCTGCCTTTAGGGCAAAAAGATATCCCAAAGACATTCCAGAAAAGAAAAGATAATATTACAGCAATATTCAAGGAAGCCAAAAAATTTGGTTTTACCAGGAAGGATATTGTAGTTGACGGTCTAACCTTGGCAGTATCTTCGGTACCAAACTCCGGCATAGAAACCTTAAAGACAGTATCATGGTGTGCCAGGACTTTTAAGGTCAATACAATCCTCGGTCTTTCCAATATCTCTTTTGGATTACCGAACCGTCCCCTTATAAACGCAATATTCCTCGCCATAGCAGAAGCCAATGGATTAAGCATGGCTATTATTAATCCTTCAATCAAAGAAGTAATTAATACAACAAGTAAGCTGGATATAAAAAAAGCAAAAGATGTATTATTGAATAAAGATAAAGACGCAAAAGCCTATATTTCACATATAGCAAAAACTCCGTCTATAAAAAGAGATACAAAACAGACTCTCTCATCAGAAGAAAAAGTGTCAACAGCTATTATTGAAGGAAATAGGGACGATATCAAAGAGTTTGTAGCTCAAGCCATAAAATCAGGCATAAGCCCTAACAATCTTGTTCATGAGGTAATGATACCTGCTATTAACAAAGTAGGGGATCTTTTTGATAAAAAAGAGTATTTCCTGCCCCAGCTTATAGCGGGTGCTGAAGCGATGAAGATAGGTTTCCAATATTTAGAGCCTCATCTTAAAAAAGAGGGTTTAACTCAACAAAAGAAGACAGTTGTTATTCTTGCCACGGTAAAAGGCGATATTCATGATATAGGGAAAAATATTGTGGCACTGATGCTTAAGAACCATGGATTTAATGTCATTGATCTTGGAAAAGACGTATCAACAGAAAAGATAATACAGGCAATAAAGAAACATAAAGCTCCTATAGTAGGGCTTTCTGCTCTTATGACAACAACAATGGTAAACATGAAAGAAGTAATACAAAAAGCTAAAAAAGAAAAATTAAACTGTAGATTCATAGTAGGCGGAGCAGTAGTAACCAAATCCTATGCACAATCAATAGGAGCAGAATATTCTAAAGATGGTGTAGAGGCTGTGAGGGTGGTTAAGAGGTTGAGGGGGTAGGGAAAATGGAAATAAATTATATTCCAGATAAAGAAATATATGATTTATTTGAGAAAGATTTACTAGGCACCTTGCCGTATGTAGAAACACTTTCTGAAATTATTGAAACTAGTGTAACACCTTTTACTATAGGATTATTAGGTGGATGGGGAAGTGGAAAATCATCGATTATCATAACTCTCCAAAAATATTTCAATTCAAATTCTAAAAAAAATATACATTTTTTTACTTATGATGCATGGAAATATTCTAAAGATTCCTTCAGAAGAA
>DAOVJB010000090.1 GCA_030673425.1 Elusimicrobiota bacterium
CAAAAGGGCTTGATTTAATTAAAGGCAAGGTGAAAAGATTTACCGATGTCGTTAAGATACCTCATATGGGATGGAACAAGGTTAGTCTAAAAAAAGAAAACTCATCTTTATTTAACGACGTCCCCAAAGACTCATACTTTTATTTCGTACATTCATATTACGTCCAACCGGATGATGAAGCCGTTATCCTGGGAGGAACAGAATACGGGATAGAATTTACATCCGTAATAAATAAAGATAATATCTGGGCTATGCAGTTTCATCCTGAAAAAAGTTCTGATGTAGGATTAAAAATACTTAAGAATTTTATATCTTTAACTTAAAGGAAAATTTCAAATGTTAGCAAAAAGAATCATACCGTGCCTTGACGTAAAGAACTGCAGGGTGGTTAAGGGTGTAAATTTCGTAAACTTACAAGATGCCGGCGATCCTGTTGAGTCTGCTTCTTTATACAGTAAAGAGGGCGCAGATGAACTTGTCTATCTTGATATTACCGCAAGTGTAGAAAAACGCCAGGCAATGCTTGATATAGTTAAAAAAACGGCTGAGCAGGTCTTTATTCCTCTTACAGTAGGAGGAGGAATAAGGAACATAGAGGATATAAGGATACTTCTTAAATCGGGGGCTGATAAGATTTCCTTAAATACAGCAGCAGTAGAGAATCCTGATTTAATTAAAGAAGGAGCCCAACAGTTTGGAAACCAGTGTATTGTTGTTGCTATAGATGCGAAAAGAAAAGATGATAATAGTTGGGAAGTATATACATACGGTGGAAGAAAACCTACGGGAATTGATGCTATTGAATGGGCAAAAAAGGTTGAAAAATTGGGCGCAGGAGAAATCCTCCTTACCAGCATGGATTGTGACGGAACAAAAGATGGATATGATCTGACTCTTACCAGAACCATATCAGAGGCAGTCAATATACCCGTAATAGCATCAGGAGGAGCTGGTAACCTCGAGCATCTCTTTCAGGCTTTTACCGAAGGGAAGGCTGATGCCGTGCTTGCTGCTTCCATATTTCATTATGGGGAATACTCTATTAAAGAAGCAAAACAGTATCTTAAAGATAAGGGAATCACGGTTAGGACATAATTATGTGTGGAATATTTGGAATATACCCTCATAAAGAGGCTGCTAAATTGACTTACCTGGGTCTTTATGCACTCCAACACCGCGGGGAAGAGAGTGCCGGAATAATTACCTATGACGGGAAAAAGGTTAGACAGCATAAAGGTATGGGACTGGTGGGTGATGTTTTTGATGCAAAATCAATAAGGTCCATGAGGGGGAATCTTGCTATAGGTCATACACGTTATTCTACAACCGGTTCGAGCATCGCGAAGAACATCCAACCGTTTCTTGTAAACCATAGAAGATATCATATTGCTATTGCTCATAACGGTAACCTTACAAATACCTTCAAGCTCAGAAAAAGTCTTGAAGAACTGGGTTCCATCTTTCAGAGCACAATGGACTCAGAAGTAATCGCGCATCTTCTCGTTAAGTCCGGAACAGATAATCCTGAGTCAGACGTTATAGAAGCGCTTTCTCAGCTGGAAGGTGCTTATTCTCTTGTTTTAATGTTAGATAATATGTTGGTTGCCGCACGTGATCCTTATGGCTGGAGACCGTTATGCCTTGGAGAATTTGAGGGAGCGTATGTAGTTGCCAGTGAAACGTGTGCACTTGATTTAATACAAGCAAAATACATCAGAGACATTGAACCAGGAGAAATAGTATTTATTACTAAAGCAGGCCTGGAATCAGTTAAGCCGTTTGAGGAGAAAAAACATGCTTTCTGCATATTTGAAAACATATATTTCGCACGGCCTGACAGTAATATATTCAACAAAAATGTCTATATCACAAGAAAACGCCTGGGCAAGCAGCTTGCAAAGGAACGTCCCGTAGACTGCGATTTTGTCATGCCCATACCTGATTCGGGAAATTATGCTGCGTTAGGTTTTTCAGAAGAATCAGGCATTCCGTATGAAGCCGGTATGATAAGAAACCATTATATCGGCAGGACATTCATCCAGCCCTCCCAGCTTATACGCGATTTCAGGGTTAAGGTAAAACTTAACCCCATAAAAGATATCTTAAAAGGCAAACGTATAGCTGTTATTGAAGATTCTATCGTAAGGGGTACAACAAGCCGTGGAAGGGTAAAGGCATTAAGGGATGCGGGAGCAAAAGAAATCCATATGCGGGTAAGCTGCCCACCGTTAAGGTTTCCATGTTTCTACGGTATTGATTTTCCAACTAAGAACGAGCTTATTGCATCAAAACGTACGATAAAACAGATAAGAGATTTTATAGGTCTTGACAGTTTAGAATATATAAGCTTAGAAGGCATGCTCAAAGCAATGCTTCTTAATAGGAAAGAATTCTGTACGGCATGTTTTAATGGAAACTATCCGGTACAACCGCCAAAGAAACAAAGAAAGAATATATTGGAAAAAAGATAGTAACAAAAAGGAGTTAAAATTATGTGTGGAATAATAGGCTACATAGGTAGCAAAAATGCCACGCCGATTGTCTTAGAAGGACTTAAAAAACTTGAATACCGGGGATATGACTCAGCCGGTATAGCCAGTATAGATAAAGATAAGATGTCAATTTTAAAGTGCAAGGGTAGAATCAGAGAGCTAAGTAATCTTGTTAAAAAGGAACATCTGACGGGTTCTGTTGGATTAGGACATACCCGCTGGGCCACGCATGGTGAACCTTCAGAACGAAATGCTCATCCTCATGTGAGTTGTTCAGGAAAGGTCGCTGTGGTCCATAACGGTATTATTGAAAATTATGCTTCTTTGCGAACATTACTTGAAGATGAAGGACATAAATTTTCCTCTGATACTGATACAGAGATATTTGCTCATTTAGTAGAAAAATTCTACCATGGGAATCTTCTTAAAGCTGTCCATGAGGCACTTGCCCTGGTAGAAGGAGCATATGCTTTTGCCGTTATGTGTGAAGATGAGCCTGACAAGATTGTTGCCGCACGTTTTGGAAGTCCTCTTGTTATAGGAATAGGCAAAAAGGGTGAATACCTTATAGCTTCTGACCCTATTGCCATTGTTGCACATACAAGACAGGTGATATACCTGGCGGATAACGAAGTCGTCATGCTTCAGACATCGGGTTATCGCGTTACTGACAGAGATAACGTTGAAGTTGAAAAGGAAGTAGAGAATATAACCTGGTCACTGGATAAAATATCAAAAGACGGATTTTCGCATTATATGTTAAAGGAGATATTCGAACAGCCCCAGACAATATATGATGCTATGCGCGGTCGTCTTTCAAAAGAAAAAAATGACATCAGGCTTGGAGGGTTGGAATCTCATCTTAAATGGCTTAATAAGGGCGAAAAGAAAACCACAGGTCTTGATGCGCTTATCAAAGCAAAAAGAATAGTTATCATTGCATGCGGGACATCCTGGCATGCGGGTCTTATCGGGGAATATATGTTTGAAAACGTTCTTCATATACCCGTAGAAGTAGAATATGCCTCGGAAGCAAGGTATAGAAATTTCATTGTTGACAAAGACACTACTGTTATTGCTATCAGTCAATCAGGAGAAACCGCAGATACACTTGCTGCAATAAAAGAAGCAAAAACAAGAGGCGCAATCACATTGGGTTTTGTAAATACGGTAGGCTCCAGTATTGCCAGGGAAACTCATGCCGGAGTATATTTACACGCAGGATCTGAAATAGGTGTTGCATCAACAAAAACATTTACAAGCCAGGTTTGTATTTTAGCGTTAATAACGCTCTTAATAGGGAAGAAGAAAAGAATTATTGATGATAAAAGGGTTAATACAATTACAGAAGCGCTTTTTAATATACCGCAACAGGTAGAAAAAATTCTAAAGAAAACCAATGATATAAGAGAGATAGCAAAACGGTATATGGATTTTAATAACTTTCTTTACCTGGGAAGGGGATATAATTTCCCTATTGCTTTAGAAGGCGCTCTTAAACTAAAAGAAATTTCCTATATTCATGCTGAAGGATATCCTGCAGCTGAAATGAAACACGGTCCGATAGCACTTATTGACAAGAATATGCCTGTTGTATTTATTGCTACTGATACCGAGGATCAGATATATCAGAAGATAATCTCAAACATCCAGGAAGTAAAATCACGTGAAGGACAGGTAATTGCTATCGCTAGCGAGGGTAACGAATTGATCGAAAAAGTTTCGGATGCTGTGATTACCGTTCCCAAGACAGAAGATTTTCTCACCCCGCTTCTTACTGTAACTCCTCTACAGCTTTTCGCATATCACATGGCACTATTAAAAGGACATGACGTAGATAAACCTCGTAATCTTGCCAAGAGCGTAACGGTGGAATAAATGAAAAAAGTTGCTTACATCTTTTTCCTGTTACTATTTATTACGGGATGTAATAAACCGCCAAATGAAGAATTAAACCATCTTAAGAAAGCTGACAAATTCATAGAAAACGTTAAGTACGATGAGGCAGTAATCGAATACAAAGCCGCAATAAAAGTCAATTCTTCAAGCATCCGCGCATATTTTATGCTGGGAGAGATATATTTTCACCAATCCGACTTAAACAGGTTCAGGACTCAAGTTTTAAATTTCGTCGTAAAGTATAAACGGAATCCCGCATTACCGAAATTAAAACAGATTAATTTTAATACCGTTAATAAAATAATTCTGACCGAAGGCATCAAGAATTACAAAAAAACACTTGAGGTTAATGCCGATATAGAAAAGAAGGATATTGATGATTTACATATCCATTATCAACTCGGCTGGGCATATCTGGTATTAAATAAATACAAGGATTCAAGAAGTCATTTTAATCGCTCTGTAACAGGAACAAAAGATGCGTGGGGAACTGATGAAGCAATTATATTTTTAAACTATCTTGAAAAAAAAGGTTTAACGAAGAATAACGTCTACTACAGAGGAAATCCGCTGGTTAAAAAGATATCCTTAACATTTGATGACGGTCCGAATAATACATACACGCCAAAAGTACTAGAAATTCTGAATCGTTACAACATTAAAGCCACATTTTTCATGCTCGGAGAAAACATCAAGAGGTTTCCTGATATAGCACGAAAAGCAGCCGCATCAGGTCATACTATAGGCAACCATACCTACAGACATCCCAATCTATATATAACTAATCTTTCAGAGACTGAAATTAGAGAAGAAATTGACAGTACTGCTTTAATAATAGAGGAGATAACAGGCAAAAAGCCGAACCTGTTCCGTTCTCCATACAACTATTTAGATGAGGAATTAATTAGCATATTAAAAGAGAAGAAATATAACATAATCAGTTGGACTTATGCCCCGCGTGACTGGGAAGATATAAGCAGCAATAAAATCCTACAGCGTGTTCTGGAAAACGTGACAACCGGGGCAATTTTTCTTCTGCATGACGGGGGTGGTAACAGAAGCGAGACAGTAAAGGCATTACCAATTATTATAGAAGGCTTACAAAAACAGGGATTTGAGTTTGTAGACTTACCCGAACTCCTTAATTTAGAAACCCAATAAAAAATGCCAGAGGTGGGACTTGAACCCACAAGACCGTGAAGTCAACGGTGTTTGAGACCGTCGCGTATCCCAATTCCGCCACTCTGGCAAAAATTTTAACAGGACTTTCAAGAAATTAACATTTCTACTTATAATATAAATGTAGCGTTTTGTCAAGAGATTTAAGAGGAAAATATTCACTTAAAAAACTTGACTGATAATA
>DAOVJB010000170.1 GCA_030673425.1 Elusimicrobiota bacterium
AAGGATATATTAAATGGTTAAAGAAAACAGGGAACTAATAGGACAAATATTACTTCGGGAAGGTCTGATTAATCAGGGACAGTTAGAAAAAGCTCTTAAACAGCAGACTAAAACTAACGAGTCTATTGGACATACCCTAATTGGGTTAGGTTATATCCATGAGGAAAATTTTTTAAGTTGCCTATCTAAGCATTTAGGTATACCGTATACGAAAATATCGAATGTAGAGATTTTACCCGGTGTTCTTAAGAAAGTTCCTGTTAAATTTGCCTCCCGTTATAAAATATTTCCATTAAAAATAGAGAAAAAAAGTATCACCGTAGCAATGGCTGATCCCTTGGATGTGCGTATTCAGGATGATTTACGTTTTTTAACTGACCTTAAACCAATACCTGTTATCGCCAGTGAAAAGGATATTGTCCGTGCTATCAGGCATTATTATGGAATTGGTGCCGAAACAATTGATGAAATGGTAGCCGCAGACCAAAAAATTCCTATTGAACTATTTCAAGATAAAGAGGAAGATTTAGAAAAATTAGCAGAAGACCCCACCATAATAAAATTTGTCAATCAGATAATCTTAGAGGCATATCAGAATCGGGCTACTGACATTCATATTGAACCTTTTAAGGATGAATTAAAAATCAGGTACAGAATTGACGGGGTATTGCATGAAACCACCACACCTGCAGCAATGCATGCTTTTCAACAGTCAATAATTTCCCGTATTAAGATTATGGCTGATATGAACATTGCGGAGCACCGTCTTCCCCAGGATGGTCGTATTAAGCTTAATGTAGGCAAAGAAAGACTGGACCTGCGGGTTGCCATTATTCCTACTATTTACGGGGAAAGTATAGATTTACGGATTTTACCTCATAGTCAGATGATGTTGGGATTGAAACAGTTGGGCTTGTCAAGAAGTTATTTAGAGAAAACAGAGGTTTTAATCCATCTTTCTCATGGAATAGTATTGGTTACGGGTCCCACAGGACATGGCAAAACCACCACCCTTTATGCCTGCCTGAGTAAAATCAATTCTCCTGAGAAAAAGATTATTACTATAGAAGACCCTGTGGAATATCGCTTAAGAGGTGTTAATCAGATTCAGATCAGACCTAAAATAAATTTGGTTTTTGCTAATGGCTTACGGGCAATATTGCGACAGGATCCGGACGTAATAATGGTGGGAGAGATAAGGGACTTAGAAACAGCAGAAATAGCTATTCGTGCTTCGCTTACAGGGCATTTAGTCTTTAGCACTTTGCATACCAATGATGCTTGCGGAGCAATTACCCGTTTAATTGACATGGGTATTGAACCCTATCTTGTTTCCTCTTCGGTAGAGGCGGTTTTAGCGCAGCGATTAGTACGGCTGCTATGTAATGAATGTAAAGAAGAATACAAACCGGAAGTTGATATTTTTAAGAAAATGGGATTTGATATACAAAAGAAAGTTACTATTTATAAAGCTGGTAAAGGTTGTGAACAATGTCGTTATACTGGTTATAAAGGCCGTACAGGTATTTATGAATTATTAATCATCAATGATGAAGAATTAAAACAGTTAATTCTCGAACGTGTACCAGCAGGAGTTATTAAAAAGAAAGCTCAGTCATTAGGAATGAAGACCTTGAAGCAAGACGGGTGGGATAAGATACAAAAAGGTGTTACATCTGTTGAAGAAGTGCTTAGAGTGGCGCAGCAGGAAACGTTGAGTTTAGGATAATTATATGCCAGTTTTTATATACCAGGCCAAGACCAGAGATGGTCAATTAATCACTGATAAAATTGAAGCAGACAATATAAAGATAGTTTCTAACAAATTACAAGAGTTGGGTTATTTCCCCATTTCTATTAACCAGGATAAAAAGACTGAAGAGATTACAGTTTTTGATAGAACTCGTTTTAGACGGATAAAAAAGAGTGACATAGCCATTTTTAACAGGCAATTGGTAGATTTGTTAAAAGGGGGATTAAGTCTTCTAAAGAGTTTAACGCTTTTAATTGCCCAGACCGAAAACCCTCTTTTGCAGGAGGTGATAGAGAAATTACGTGATGATGTAAAAGAGGGTGCTACTTTTTCAAATGCCCTTGCAAAACATCCAAAAGTATTTTCCGGCCTTTACGTAGGAATGGTTAAAGCAGGAGAAACAGGTGGAATGATTGAAGAGGTGATGAAACAATTAGCCGATTTTAGTGAAAAAGAACAGGCCTTAATAGGCAAGGTAAAATCGGCTCTCGTATATCCTTTGACAATGATATTTGTTGGGATATTAAGTATCTTCTTTTTAATGACTTTTGTTATCCCTAAGTTTGTAATAATGTTTGCTGATATTGGTCAGACTCTTCCTTTACCCACGAGAATTTTAATTACCGCAAGTCAATTCTTAAAGAATTACTGGTGGATTTACATACCCATTTTTATTTTACTTATTGTTTTTATTCTACAATACATCAAAACCGAACGCGGGCGATTGGCCTATGACCGTTTTAGATTACATATGCCTGTTTTCGGAGAAATATTGCGCAAGGAAATCATATCTCGTTTTACACGTACCCTGGGAATTCTCATTGCAAACGGCATAGTAATTATGTCTGCTCTTGATATTGTTAAACAAACTCTTAATAACAAGCTTTTTTCCCAGGCAATAGATGACATATATGATAGTGTTAAGGAAGGCAAGGGATTGGTTGCTCCGATCAGGGAGAGCAAATTATTTCCGCCTATGGTGGCTGATATTCTTGCTATCGGAGAAGAAGCAGGTAATATTGAGTCATCTTTCTTCTGGGTGGCTAATGTATATAGTCGTGATGTGGAAAACAGAATAAAGGCAGCAACTTCCCTGATAGAGCCTATAATAATATTAATAATGGGATTGGTGGTTGGATTTATTGTACTGGCAATGTTATTACCGGTATTTGAAATAAGCAGTTTGATTAAATAGAATTATAAGTAGCTGTAAGTTCAGGAGGAAGAAGATAAGTAAAAAAGATAATAGTAAAAACAGACAACGTGGATTCACTTTGATAGAAATAATGCTGGTAGTAACTATTATAGGGATTTTGGCTGCCGTGGTTTTGCCACGACTAGTGGGAAGAACCGAGCAGGCA
>DAOVJB010000037.1 GCA_030673425.1 Elusimicrobiota bacterium
AACAACTATCGTACCAGCATCAACATTAGCATCTACAACAGTCACTTCTTTATTAGCCATCTTATAGCTCATCTTCCACGGGAAGATTCTTAGCACGTATTCACCGGCAGGAACATGGACCAATTCAAAAGAGGCGCTTCTGTTACTTAAATTACCCAGATCACTTCTGAAGTCAACTTTTGTTTCGGCTAATTGCTGCCATCCTCCACTGGTTGGAAATATCCCTATGAAGAATCCATCTTCTTCGCCGCCTACAGGTCTCTGAATGCTACCGGTAATACTATAACCATCGGTCAACGCGAAATTTACACCGGTCTTGGTTTCCCCGCTTCCAACAGAAACATTCTGAGATGTTCCTGCTAAATCTTTAGGAGGAGGACCCCAGTACTCTCCAGTAGGCTCTGTAAGAGTCATTGGCGGATTAACTACATATATATCTTCACTTAATCCTTCTATCGCATATGTAGCTACTCCTGCTGTTATACGTACTACACCCATATAAGGTACAGCCCATCCCATCCAGCTCATACGCATCGGAATAGCTGTAGCATACTTTCCATCTAAACTATCAACTGAATATGTAGCACTATCCACTGTAATAGTTCCTGTAATTGCTCCTCCTGCAGTCAATCCTAAAACAACGCCTGTTAATGATTCTCCATTGGCTAAAGGTGTTCTTTCTGTTACTGTTCCAAAGGCTCCTGTTGGTACTCCTAAAGGAGCGCTAGTTGATGGCTTCACATAATATTCATTAACAGTAAGGATATATTCACCAGTACCTAAACCTGTAATAGAAAATGCGCCATTAGCATCAATATCAGAATAGCTGGGCTCCTGCCAGCTACCCCACCATGGTTCACGACACGTTACCCTTACATCGGCAGCAGTACTAAAGCCTGTAACTGTACCCGCAATTGAACCTGCATAACCTGATAAGGTTATGTTCTGTCCCGTAACCTCTGTTTCACCTGAAGGTATCGTAACCTCCAGAGGTCGAGGACTCATCTCATATCCGAACAGCCAGCAATCAAGATGATAGGTAGCCCCGTCAGCTAACCCGGAAATAGTATATGCTACACTCTGGTCCACCCCTTTAGGAATTCGAACCTGTGTTCCGGTCCCATAATGACTGCTTGGTGACCAGGCATTCAGCCATAACTGAATTTCAGTTGAACTATCACCTTCCCATGCGCTGTAATTAGTGGTATCTCCTGAAATGGTAATTGTTCCTTTGATTTTAGCTCCCGCTACAAAGGTATAATCTATATCTGGTACATCCGCTGCACTTGCTACTGCAACAGTGCTAGCATATTCACCCATTTTATATTGGCCCCATATCTGGAACTTAACATTATATGTAGCATCCAATAGGCTCCTGATTGTATAAGTAGCTGTGCTTTCCCCTTCCTGCATATGAGTTCCGCCCCAGCCGAAATATTTATCATCCGTGCTGTGTGCTGAAACATCAACAAAGAACCCTCCTACAGGAGCTGCATCGCTTCCAGGTAAGGTAACCGTTCCGCTTATGGTACCAGCCTTCACCATTGTTATGTCTACGTTGCTGGTTGTTTCACCTGATACAACGCTAATATCTTCCTTTAATTCTGAACCAAATCCTTCCATCTCTGCCCGCACATTATATGTACCAGCAGGCATATGGAGTTGATAATCTTTTGTCTGTTCAGCACCAGTTGCCTGCACATCAAAACCAGCCCAACCATGCTGTGGACTCATCGGACTCCAAGCATTAATATTTAACCATGCCCATTCATGGGTTCCCCATTGGTCAGTAAATGCATTGAATGCAGGTATTGTGATTGTTCCTGAAATTGTTCCGCCGCTTAGTAATTCAAAATTAATACCTGATTTTACTGCACCTGCTGCAACTATTACCTCCTGTTGATAATCTGCATTAGGATAGCCGCTTTCTCCGCCTTCAGTATTGACATGATAACTTCCAGGCGCTAAACCTGATATTTCATATGCCCCGGTACTGTCAGTATAACTAGATCCCCAACTTGCGGGACCTCCTGCATTTACCCTGACACCGGCAATACCAACTCCTGCTGTAGTCTTAACCGTTCCTGAAATTCCTGCAGTCTGTACTGTAATTGTTAAAGGATCATCACTGGTATCAGGACTTGTCCAGTCAGCACCGTAATTCTCCCATGAAATTCCGTCATCTTCATTCCACCAAGGTGAGTCCACTGCTACCTTAACCTTATATGTTTCGTTAGGTACAGCATTCCAGTTTCCATCACGACCTTCCCATGAAACTGTTTTAGTTACACTATTCTCAGCATCTAAATCTGTAGAGTTTATCCATTCATCCCTTGACCAGTCGTAATCTGCCTGCAGGGCATTAAATTTATCCCAGCTTAATTTATAGTCAAGTTTCGCAGATGCAGTCAAACCATCAAACCAATCCCACGTAGATAGATCAGTATCAATAGTAGTATCATCTCCTGCTGTAGCCATATATACATAAGGACCGCCATTCTCATCCCAGAAGTAACTCTCATGATTAAATGCCGCAAAGATGCCATCCTGGTTGGTATCTACAATAATCTTAATCTGAGCGCTCTTCTGCCAGTCATCAGTAGCACCTGTAATGCTAAAAGGAATACTTATCTCTGACATATCATCTGTCCCATCATTATCAGGACTGATAGTAGTCGGACTTGCTGAGAGATTTGTAACAGTAGGCACAGGCGCCAGTTCTAAAAGTGTAAAATCTATATATTGAGTTGAGGTATCCGTATCCTGGTAACTTACCCAGTGGTCAAAAGGATAAGCATAATAACCAGCTATGAACAGTTTAATTACATACTGATAGCTTCCAGTGGTATCCAGGTCTAATCCTGTCAACTCATAGTTATATTGCTGATCACCAGTCCCGCTGAAACTTGCCGTACTGGTAGTAGAAGCAAGTTCCACATCATTATCAGGATTCCAGTCCCCCTGGGTATCAAAAATTTTCACCGTAACATCTCCAACAGCAGTCCCTTGATACATCCAAGATGACCACGGGTCATATTCTGCAGGAACTGTCCCAACAGCTCCCCTTAATGTAAAAGGAGCACCCATAGCAGCAGCTCTATATTCAAAGGAGATGGTATCATTAGTCGTATCAATATTTGTAACCCTGATCGCTGCTACGGCTCCGGCTGTAGTATCAAGTATATATCCGTATCCAACCGCAGGAGTTTCTATGCTCGTCCCTGCACCTTCTAAATTTGTTTCAGTAATAGATTCCAGTGTTGACTTTTCTCCAACACTTAATATACCATTCTGTCCTTCAATACCCATAAAGGTCGTATAACATAAATCTGTAGATACTCCTGGATCCCAGGCCTCCGCTACATCATTATCAATATCCAATCCATCACCATCCAACGTGAGTGTAGTTGCTAATACCGCAATTGTAAGCTGAACGTTTGAACTTTCATCAGGAGGCCACGCCAGAGGATCACCATGAGTAGGAGCAAGCAGTACGTTATATGTTCCTTCCGGAACAGGATTACCCTGATAATCACCGCCACGCCAGTATATCGTGGTTTGACCTAGATCAAGGCTTTGCAGGCCTAGATTATAATCGTCACCGTGATCCCAAGCTCCGACTGTACCGGCATCTGTTCTATCTAACACAATACATTGATCAGCAATAGCACCTTCACTAACAATATCAAACTGAAATACTCCAGTTGCACCATCTGCAAAAGTGGCAGAAGTCTCGCCGTTTACCAGAACAGTAGTAACGGCCGCCTCTGCCATGTTGACTAAACCCATTGAGAGCAAACTAATTAATCCGAACAGCATAACTTTTTTTATCCTGTTACACATAACCATTTCCTCCTTTTTTGATTAAAATTTTTTCTAACTTATCCTCCTTAAATAGCATATATATCAAATACTCCTAATAAATTATTTTATTCTTATCTGTAAACTTTGTCAAGAATTTTTTCATTCTTTCCTCTTTATTCCATAAAAATTGCCGGGATTTGCGCTCTTGGCAAACCTCGGCATAGATTCTCTTTCTACTTCGGCAACCCAGCCCCCCGACCTTGCGTCGGGACTGTTGGCTTTGCGTCCCCCGATTACTCGAGGTTTGCCTTTATCGGTATTCTTATTCTTTTGTTCCCTAATATAACTATACCACCACTTACGGTGTTGTCAAGGGGGGTATAAAAAATATCTATCTTTTGACTTCTGTTGCAATAGCGAGCTTCTCTGCTCCGGCTAATTTTGCCTTGTCCATTATCTCTACAACCGTCCCGTGCAACACTCTTTTGTCTGCTTTAATAATCAATACTTTGTCCTTCCTGTCGAGAAAAACATTTTTCAACTCCGGCAGGAGATCCTTCATCGCTATTCTTTTCTCGTTCAGGAATATCTTCTTGTCTTTGCTTACGGTTAATATCAACTGTCTTTCTAACTGGGCTTGGGAGGTTATTGCTTCAGGCAGCTTAATCTTAATTCCGGGCTGTATGATAAAAGAAGAGGAAAGCATAAAAAATATTAACAGCAGAAATACCACATCAGCCATCGGCGCGGCATCAGAACGAATAAAAGGATGCGAACGTCTCTTAAATTTCATCTTTATCACCTCTCTTGGAGAGGAAGTATACTAATTCCGTGGAACTCTTCTCTATCTGCAGGATAAAACGGTCTACCCTGTGGCTAAGGTAATTATAAAAGACTAAAGCCGGAATAGCAATAAGTAAACCTGTAGCGGTTGTGGTTAACGCTTCCGCTATTCCGTTTGCAACAATACTGGGTGATGAAACACCCACCAGAGCAATAGCATTAAAAGCACGAATCATCCCAAATACTGTTCCTGTAAAACCCAACAGCGTTGCAATACTACCAATGGTATGAAGTACAGGCAGATACTCCTCAAGACGTGGAACTTCACTTAACCCAGCGGTCTGCATTACTTCTTCCATGGCTAATCTTCCGTTGGCTTTCTCCTTCAGACCCTCTCCGAGTATATGGGCTACAGGACCAGGAGTAGAATCACAGTGAGAGATTGCTGATTTTATCTTGCCTTCCCTGGAAAATTTTATTATCTTTTGCATAAGATTCTCTACATCTGTTTTGGCTTTATGAAAAGCCCACAGTCTATTTAGAATAACAGCTACTGAGACAACCGAACACAAAAGCAATGGATACATCATTATCCCGCCCTTTTGAAAATACTGAAACAGTATACTCTTTGATAAAAATCCTAACATTTCTACCTCCTTTATTATTTAAATATATCCTTTATAATATATACCCCGCTTATGGTCCCCATGAAGGTGTGCAGCAATCACCCTGTAAAATCGAGCCTAATTCCTCCGGGAATAATTTTCTCTGATTGGAACCGTCAGATTTCATAATGTATAGTTCTCTCTTACCGCTTCTTGTAGAACTAAAAACGATATACTGCCCGTCAGGCGAAAATGACGGATTCTCGTTACTGCCTGCATCATGGGTTAATTTCTTTACATCAGTTCCGTCAGGTAACATAGTGTAAATATCAAATTTGCCAGAAAACCTTGAAACATAGACTATCTTGCCCCCCCTCGGACTCCAGCAACTGGAATCATTGTAGCTCCCATGGTAGGTTAAGCGTCTCAGGTTGGTACCTTCTCTATCCATGGTATATATCTGGGGAGTTCCGGCCCGACCGGATGTAAAAGTTATCTCCCTGCCGTTAGGCGCCCAGCACGCGGATATATCAGCAGCCCGGCTGTAAGTCAGACGACGGATAACTTTGCCGTTTGATTTAAGCAAGTAAACCTCAGGATTGCCATCTTTACTTAGTGTTATCACAATATACCTGCCGTCAGGAGAATAATCGCCGCTGACATTTAAACCCTGGAACTTAGCAAGCGGCTTGGCGGTAAATTTTTTCAGATCAAAAATATATAAGTCGGGATTTCTCCTCTTGTAGGAAGTATAAATAATCTTCTCACCGTCTTGCGACCATCTCGGCAATAGATTAATTGATCTGTCATTGGTTAACCTTTGAAGATTATATCCGTCATAATCGGTTATAAAAACCTCCTTATTTCCTCTAATTTCAGAAACGAAAGCAATCTTAGTATGAGCAATACCCTTTGTTCCCATAAAGCTGTAAACTATTTCATCGCTGACTTCATGTACAAGGTAGCGCAGATATTTCTTGTCTGTTTTGAATCTTTTGCCCATAATCCTCTGAGCTTTTGTTACATCAAAAACATGGCATTCTATAGTTAACTTTTCATCTTCCTGTTTATATGTGCCCTTAAGAATAGCATCTATACCTAAACTTTCCAAAGCTTTATAATCTTTACCATGATAGGTTGTGCCCTGTTTTATAATAAATATCCCTGAGAAGTTCAGGTCGTTCCTTACTATATCCGTGATTTTTCTTGAAAGATTATCACTGTCAGCCGAAGCCCGCTCGCTTACAAAATCGGGTACAAAAATAGTTATTTTCTTAGCAAGTTTAGATACATCCAAATAAACATCCGCCGCATATGTATCTTTTAGAGAAACAAAAAACATAAGCAACATTATTAATATATATATTGTATAAGTTATTACTCTTTTCATTATATATCCCTATATATCCCTTAGAATTCAAATTCTTCTATCTTAAACGTGAGATGTACTCCCAGGTAATTCTCGTTAAAACCTACGGGCAGAGGAGGAAAAGGTTCGGATTGAACTATTGCCCTTAATGCCGAACGGTCCAGAAAAGAAATTCCTGATGTTTTTTCTACAGATATATCCTTTACTTTTCCGTTTCTTAAAATCTTAAAAAATATCACCACTTGTGCCTGACCTGTCCCTTTTTGAGGATGCCAGTTTCTATTGATCTTGATTCGTATTATATCTAAATAATAATTGAAAGGAAATCTTTCTACTTTTATTTCTACTGAAGAAGGCAAGGTTTTAGAACTTGCCGAAGGTTCTTTTTTTAGTTTCCTGGGTGTTCTTTTCAGTTTTTCGCTTAAGCTCTTGGATGCCTTCTGAATTCTCTTAAAAATCTTTTGACGTTTTAACGGGACCTCTTTTTTAATCTGCGGTTTTTTTATTGTCTTTGGTACCACTTCTTTAATCTTCTCAGGTTGTATATTTACCAATTCCACCGGGGATACAGACCATTGAACTACCCTGCGGCGAAAAAAAATATCCCATGCCCCCAAGCTGAAAATAATAACATGGATAAAAAGAGATATCAATAAAGTTTTTTTTAATGTTATCATTAGCCTCACTACATTTGCCCGATATAAAATAGAGGGGTCAGACTCCTGAGTTTTATTATTGATTCAGATGTCAGACCCCTGATTCTTTTCTTAAAATACGGGTTACTCCGCAGTCTTTTTGATTCCTTTTATCATTTGCAGCTTTTCCTGAGCTAATTTCACTTCCTTGATAGATGCAGGATATTCATCTATTATATGTTCCAATAGTTCCCGGGCCTCATCTTTTTTATCCATCTCATAGAGACTGAAGGCTACCTTTAACTTAGCTGTTGGGACCTTGGCGCTACGCGGATATAAATCAACGACATTATTAAATTCCTGAATCGCTTTTTCAAACTCACCCTTACTGTAATAGCACTCGCCTATCCAGTATTGGGCACTGGGAGCAAGCTCGCCCTGAGGATATTTCTTCAAATAATCCCTGAAGCCAACAATTGATAGATCATAGCTTCCACTTATATAATCACCATAGGCAACCTGATATAAATCTGTTGGTTTAAGAATCTTTTTTGAAACAGTCTCCTCTTTTGTTCCTCCAGTAGCAGGTTGCATGGAAGATAACCGCTGTTGGAGTTGCATAATTTTTATCTCTAAATCATCCAATCCCTGGGAAACTTTGGAGATTTTATTCTTATTCTCTCGCAATCCCTCCTCTAATATCTGCAGATTATTCTTTATCTCTTCGAATTCCAACACTAAATTCGTTTCATTACTCTGAACGGTCTTATGAAACTTCGTATAACTCCTGGTAAGCTCGTTCAGCTGTCTCTGCATCTGCTTTACACTATGCTCTAATCCTGTCATATCCTGTGTTGTTGCAAAACATCCGGCAAGAGAAACATAAAGTATAAAACATAAACCATATATGAGAAACTTTTTCAAGGTTCCTAACATCTACTACTCCAAATACAGGTTAATTTTCAACTATAGCCAAGATGTGCGCTCTTCTGTTGCGCGCCCATGCCTCTTCATCATGCCCGATGTCAACCGGTTTTTCTTCGCCATAACTGATGGTATTAATCCTCTTAGACTCAATACCTAAAGTAATAAGGTACTTCCTTACCATAACAGCCCTTCTTTGCCCCAGGGCTAAGTTATACTCTATGGTTCCACGTTCATCACAATGTCCTTCTACAAGAACTTTAACTTTGGAATTCTCCTTTAACCATTCAGCATTCGCAGCCAGAATCTTGCGGGCCCGCGATGTAATATCGGATTTATCAAATTCAAAGTAAATATCCTTAATCTTAGGAAGTTCTTTTACCTCTTTGATATCTATCGGTTCCTCCGGAGGAAACTCCTCTATTTTAGCTATTTCTAACTCCTCTAAAGGTTCTAACGGCTCTTCCAAAGTAAATTTCTCCAAATCTGTTGGAGTCGTTTTTACCTGTTTCTTACTACAGCCAACCGCAACCAGTCCAACCAAACTCAAAAAAACCATTATAAACGCAATTCTATGTCCCATGGTCCCAGTTTTATAAAACATCTAATTCACCTCCTTCTTGTTAGTTATCTTCTAAAATCGTTTATATTATACCTATACTATATACGACAAACAGAAAAAGTCAAGAGAAATTACTTGAATTCCCAACAGTCGGGAGAGTTAAGAATTTTCTTAACCATTTCAACGTGCTGTCGGTGTCCTGTTTTGATTGCTGTGATACCAGCG
>DAOVJB010000199.1 GCA_030673425.1 Elusimicrobiota bacterium
ATTTCCTGCTATATCCCTTCCTCACTAGCCCTTTTACCTCAGCAACCAAACCTTCACTAAACATTTCGTCTACCCTTTTTTTAATCCTATCGTAAAGCTCTTCTCTATCCCATAACAAGCCGAACATTTTTACATTATATTCAGGCTTAGGGGTCTTTTTCTGATATTCTGACAAAGGAACTTTAGATACTTTGTAAACCTCAAGTGCCCTTAAGATTCTTACCAGATTCTTCGGATGAATACGCTCTGCTGATACAGGATCAACTTTCTTAAGTCTCCTGTAAAGATACATACTGCCGTATCTTCGCCCAAGAATCCGTAACCTCTCACGCACTTTTTCATCTACCGGCGGAGCAGGACAAAGCCCGTCTACTACGGCTTTAATATATAGCCCCGTACCACCTACGATAAGCGGGATATTCCCGCGTTTATAAATATCGGCTATTATTCTATCAACGCGCTGCTTATACCTGCCTACATTAAATTCCTCATCAGGTCTGATTATATCTATCATATGATGAACAATATCATTAAGCAACAACCTTCGCCTGCCTGCTGTTATCTTCCACTCAACAGGTGGCTTTGCAGTTCCTATATTCATACCCTTGTAGACTTGCCTGGAATCAGCCGATATGATTTCTGCTTTTATTTTTCTTGCCAACAGAAGTGCAACGTCCGTCTTGCCTGAAGCAGTCGGGCCTGCAAGGACTATCAGGGGTTTTGATTTTTTCCTTTTACCAGTCATTTTCTCTTGAATCTCTTATCCAGTTCATCAAAACTTATTCTAATCATTGATGGCCGTCCGTGAGGACAGGTATATGGTATAGCAAGCTCTTGTAAGCTCTCTATTAAAGAATACATTTCTTCCCTGTTTAATGTATCCCCTGCCCTGATTGCTGCATGACATGCCATTATCTTAAGCATTTCATCACTTAAGTTTTTCGCAGCATCTGATATATCGGATGAATTTTTAGTATTCTCTCCTAAAACATCAAATATATCCAAAATAACCTGTTTATCAGAATACTCACCTAAAAGCACAGGCACTGTCTTAACGATAAACGTATTAACGCCGAAGTTTTCAATCACAAATCCCAGCTTGCTCAGATTCTCTAAATTTTCCGAAATCATCTCTGACTGCTGGGCAGGAGGTTCTATCGTTATAGGAAAAAGCAGATCCTGAAATTTTATCTCCGAGTTCTGATAATCCTGCTTGAACTTCTCGTATAACACCCTTTCACTTGCTGCATGCTGGTCAATAATTAAAAACCCCTTAGAGTCTTTAGCAATAATATAGAGGTTATCTACCTGTATCAACGGGACAACCTCTTGAAGTAAAGTCTCTTCCTCTTTCTTAGAAGGGCTGAAAACAAATTTTGTTGTTTCAAAAAGGTCAACATTCTCCTGCTCAAGCCTTAGTCTCCTCTGAGACTCCACGTCAACTTTAGACAGGTATGTTCCTATCGCTTCCTGAACACGGGTGATCTTGTCTTCTTTTTTATAAGCTTCTGCCTGCTTTGTATCTATTGGTTTTTTTACCTCAGGAATTATCCTGCCGGATGTCAACGTCTCTCTTACAAGACGGTTTATCAGCTCATGTATCCCCTGTTCATTGGTAAAACGTACCTCCCTTTTAGACGGATGAACATTTACATCTATCAGGGGAGGATCAATATCAATAAAAAGGAATATGACAGGATGCCTGCCTGAGGTAAGAAACCCGTGATACCCTTCGTATATTGCATGTGTAATAACACGATTCTTTATGCTGCGCCTGTTTACGAAAACAAACTGCTGGTTTTTATTAACACGGTTAAATGCCGGCATGGATATAAAACCGCTGACCTTTAAGAACTTATTCTCAAATTTGAGACTAACCAGACTCTCAGCCAAATCCTTGCCGAAAATCAGACCTATTCTTTCCAGTAAAGCAGCATCATCTGAAGACTTTACAGAAGGAACATGCACCAGTTCTCTTTCGTTACTTATTAACTTAAAACCCACACTGCTGTTTGCTAATGCCTGCTCTGTAACTGCGGTGCTTACATGTCCTGTTTCGGTGGTGTTGCTTTTGATAAATTTAAGCCGTGCCGGGGTATTAAAAAAGAGGTCTCTCACCATTAAGGTGGTCCCTCCGGCACAACCGGTATCTTTACGCTTCTTAACAGCTCCGCCTTCAACTTCTATAACGGTCCCGTTAATTTTATCAGTTAACTTAGTCGTTAGAACCAGACGTGATACTGCTCCTATACTCGGTAAAGCCTCACCTCGAAAACCATAAGAAGTAATATTCGCGAGGTCATCAGCATTTGTAATCTTGCTTGTGGAATGGCGCTTTAAGGCAAGGAGAGCATCTTCCTCAGACATACCGTTTCCGTTATCTGCTACGCGGATTAATTTCTTGCCTCCGTTTTTTAACTCCACCACAATCTGCGTTGCCCCGGCATCAAGAGCATTCTCCACGAGCTCCTTTACTACCGAAGCAGGTCTTTCTACTATCTCACC
>DAOVJB010000144.1 GCA_030673425.1 Elusimicrobiota bacterium
AAATAGCACGAAGCGTTAAATCCTCAAAAGAAAAAGATGACATACGGGGAAGAAAAGTTACAGATGACTATGATTATTCACATACACCTGCAGCAGATGATCCGTTTGTAAAGGAGACCATGCAGGAACTTGAAGAATTAAAAAAGGAAATAGCTGATTTACAGAAAAAATCACATAATTTAGAATAAATAGAGAGTCTATAAAGGAATATCCTCTTCTTCGTCTAAGCATTTATTAATCACTTCTAATAAATCTTCTGTCTTGCAAGGTTTTACAACGTAACCTTTTACTCCTTCTATTCGTAATAAATCTTTAATCTTATCCTTAGAAGTAAGAGCAACAATCGGAATATGATTTATTGATTGATTGGCTCTAACATGTTTTATAAAGCTGTAACCATCCATATTAGGCATTATTATATCCGTAATTATCAAATCTGGTGTTTCTTTTAATGCTTTCCGCAAGCCCTCTTCCCCATCATAAGCAGTAACAACTTCGTAGTTATTTATTTCTAACCTATTAGATATCAATGTTACAATATTATGGTTGTCATCTATTAGCAAGATTTTTTTCTTAGACATATCCACCCCCGGGGTTCATACCACTCCTATCTTACTCAGCAGTTTCTTATGGGTATTTCCATCTTCAGGGAAACTTGCGATTTTACAGTCAATTTCTACTCTGTCATATAACTGGTTTTTGGAAAGATAATCATAAAAAATATGTCTTAGCCTTCCTTCTACTCTAAGTGCATCATCTCTTGTTGTATCAGGAAGTATCATTAAAACAGAGTGGCAATCTTTTATAGCTTTATCTGCTTTACGACGCAGGCTATTCTTTAATACATCCCCTAAAGTATCCGCTATAGAAGTTGCTATCTCTTTACCCATCTTTTTCTGTATATCATCAAAATTCGTAATCTCAAAAACTAAAATAGATAAAGGTGCTTCCTCATCTAAGGCTTTATTGAGACCATCAGTTACATATTCGGCAAATAATTCTTTTGCTTTTATGTATTTAGGTAGCTTAAAGGTAAATTTAGTCCATTTATCCAATTCGCTTTCCGCCCAAATCTTTCCCTTATGTAGTTCTACAATACTCTTGGTAACAGAAAGTCCAAGTCCTGTTCCTTTTTCATCCCCCATCGCGGAACCAAATTGCTGAAACTTACTGAACACTTTGGGCAGCTCATCTTTTGGGATTCCTTTGCCTGTATCAGAAATACTGCATTCCAATATATCTCCTTTATCTACAACTGAGACTTCTATATAACCTTTATTGGTAAATTTAACAGCATTACCTAATAAATTAGTAAAAACCTGAATGATTTTGTCTTTGTCAGCATAAATCTCTATTATTTCCGCAGAAAATGCTTCTTTTATCCCTAAACCCTTATTTTGGGCTTGTGGAACAAAAGAAGAAATAACCCCTTTGGTTAAAGTTACTATGTTCACTATTGTTCTTTTTAGCTCAATTTTTCCAGCTTCAATCTTGGATATATTCAAAATATCAGAAATGATTCGCGTCAGCCGGTCAATCTCTTCAAGGCAGATAGATAAAAATTCTTTCTGCTGTTCGTTAATCTCACCATGCATCCCGTCTAAAACCTGACTTATGCTCTCTCTTATAGAAGTCATAGGTGTGCGTAGTTCATGGGATACGGTAGAGACAAAATCGGATTTTAATTGGTTAAGTTTTTGAAGTTCTTTATTCTTTTCCCCCAGTTCTTTATATAAATTTCTAATTTCTTTATTCGTTTTTTCAAGCACCCAGGTTTGTAACTCTAATCTCTGGGTGGCTTTTTTAAGACTTTCCTCCGCACTTTTACGCTCACTGATATCTTTTATAATGACTGCACGTCCTCTTGGTCTACCATCAATATCCCTCACAACAAAAACAGTTAGTAAAATAGGAACACGGGAACTGTCCTTTCTTATATATTCTTTCTCATACTCTTTAGATTCACCTGTCTTTAAGATTTCTCCTATTATTTTAGTCTCGTATTCCTGGTATTCCTTTGGTGTTATATCCTGATATTTTCTATTAGCTACTAACTCCTCTCTTGAATAACCGGTTAGATTGAGAAAGGAATCATTAACCTCCAATAAAACCCCGTCCAGATCAAAATAGGCTATACTATCCTTAGAGGACTCAAATATGCCTCTGAAATTCTCTTGAGCTTTCCTGTAATATCCCTCTATCTCCTTGCGCTTGCTAATGTCTCTAATAACTCCGATACTTCCGAGTAATCTTTTGTCCTTATCTGTGACAGGTCTATCCCATTTTCCCGAGGAATGTAATTCACCATAAGAATAGTCTATTTTGGTTTCCTCTTTATTTCTTAATACCAACCTCACCTCAAGATTTTTTGTTACCCTTCCATCAGTTCTTCTCTCATCAAAAAGTTTTGGTGAGTTAACATCACCTGTTATTTTACCTTCGTATTTTGGTAGAACAATAGCACGACTGACATTTTCACAATCATCAGGATGGATTATTTCGCTAAAATGTTTTCCGATGAGTTCTTCTGGATTATAGCCTAATTGCTTTATGGCATCATTTACAAAAGCAAATCTTCCATCTATGTCAATTTCATATATTATATCAGGAATTATCTGAATGAGATCTTTGTATTGTTCCTCGCTTATATTCATTTTTACCCCGCTCAATTGCTTAGAATAAAAGGTCTATATCCCAAATACCGAAAAAATTGTAGCAAATTATATATATTACGTCAAGAGCTATCTTTCAAATTCTACAAAAATACAAAATCGTTTATGTGTCATTTTCCTTATTTCTCAATAATCTGTGCACGTACCTAGCCAGAACTGCTATCAAGGCTATCATAAAAACAAAAAGAGCCACCAGTCCCCAGTCAACCCTTCCTTCAGTTATCATCTTAGTGACAACATCAACACCTACAACGTACAGGACTGTCCCGGGCAGCAAACTCAGCCAGGACCAGAATACATAAGTTCCAAATGGGATTTTTGTCAATCCAAAACCATAATTAAGCAATGTATAAGGAATAACAGGAACCAGTCTTGTAATTGCAACAATACTGGCACCGTGCTTCTGGGTCAAATCTTCGAGTTTGCGGAATTTGTCCTTATTCTTCAACCAGTTATGGATTGCTTCTTGTGCAAAATACCTGGATATAATAAAAGCTAAAGCCGCACCAAGCGTCAAGGCAATACTTACTATAATAACTCCAATCACAGACCCATACAGAGAACCGGCTATTACTGTTAAAACAGAGGTAGGAACCCCGACAAGCGTAGAAACAGCATATATTACTATAAATACAATTATTCCCCAGATACCTATAGCCCTGATCCAATCCTTTAATTCTGCAATCTTCTGTCCTAATCCAAAGTAACGGGAAAGAAAAACCAGTATTAAAATAACCAGTATCAGAATAACTGGTTTAATCCAGTATTTCGGACCTGTATTCTTTTGCACTATTTTAGTCCCCAGTTTTTCTTTTTTATTTTAATCTATATCTTACTCAATATAACTCAAAAACACAAGTAATAAAATTTACTCAACCTACTGTTTTTATTATTTTTGTTGAAAAAATAACACCAAAAGATATATAATTACAGTAATTCATATTAATTTATATTATTAAAATGAAAACATTTTTTAACCAAGTATGGGGGTAGATATGAACCTAATCCTATTTTTTAGTGTTATTATTGTATCATTCGTTGCAGTCAGAA
>DAOVJB010000051.1 GCA_030673425.1 Elusimicrobiota bacterium
AAAAGAATTGAAAAGGTAATGGATGCAGCAGACCTGATCATTACCAAACCTGGAGGAATGACTGCTTCTGAGGCTCTGATTAAGGAACTGCCTATGATTATAATTGACCCTATACCCGGCCAGGAGGAAAGGAACAGTCAGTTCTTGGTTAAGCAAAAAGTTGCATTGCGTATTGATGATATTAGTGATATTCATAAAGTTGTTACTGAACTGTTGCGTTCTCCATCTATGTTAAGACAGATGAGCATGCGTGCATTGGATTTAAACAAACCTAACGCGGCTCGTGATTGCTCGCAGGTAATTATGGGTTTAGTTGATTACAAAAGATTGTTTGCTGATATCAGGAGCTAGCGAAGGAGAGACATTTGTTTATAGAATACTTCATGAAACTTTTAATATTAGCCCCTACACATATGATAGCAGGCAGGCTCTTCTCGGTACCTCTGGGGGTTGCTCTTTTTGGGAAATGGTACATTGCGGTGATATTCATTGTAGGGATGGATTTGCTACTTATACCTCTTTATTTTTATATTTATGAATCTCCAGGCAAAATGAAGTTTATTACGGCGAGGATAAGACTGATAAGGGCAAGGTTAAAATTGAGAAGACTCAAACGAAAAAATATAATAAGAGAAGAAAGAAATATACATGCTCAGTTGTTGAAGAAAGCACAATCTTTCGGAGAATGGGGTGTGCTTTTTATACCTTCCGTGCCGTTTTTAGGCGGGGGAATATGGTCGAGCGTTCTGTTAGCCCATCTGCTCAAAGTTGAAAGGAAAAGAAGCTATTTGCTAGTGGCTGGAGGGAGTTTTATAGGCTGTACTCTTTTAGCTCTGGGGTTCGGGAGTGTTAGAGCTTTATTTTTGCTTTTGGTTAACTTCTTGAGGAGTTTGATGGCATAGTTTGTTTTTGAAAGGATTCTTTAGAGATTATGGAAGATTTCTCAGAAGCCAGGAAAAGAATGGTTCAGAATCAAATTGTTGTTCGTGGGATAAAAGATAGAAGGGTAATAGATGCTATGATTAAGGTTCCCCGGCATGAATTTATTACTCTTGATCTCTGGAATCAGGCTTATAATGATTATCCGCTTCCTACAGATTGCAACCAGACTATTTCTCAACCGTATATAGTAGCTTTAATGACTGAATTATTGGGGTTAAAAAGGGGGGATGAAAAGGTTTTAGAAATAGGCACTGGTTCAGGCTATCAGACCGCTATTCTAGCGGAATTATCCGCATCAGTCTATAGCGTTGAGCGGTTTAGCAAACTGACTCTTAGAGCAAAAGAAATCCTCAATAGGCTGGATTATAAAAATATTAATATAAAGACTGATGACGGGACAAAAGGATGGGCTGAATTTGCACCTTACGATGCTATTATAGTTACTGCAAGCACGCCTCAGGTTCCTCAGCCCTTGATAGACCAGCTTAAGGATAACGGCAGAATGGTTATTCCTGTAGGAGCAAGATTCAGCCAGGATTTAACTTTAGTAAGAAAAGAACGGGGTAATGTAACTGCTGTTTCGCATTCAGGGTGCGTATTTGTGCCTTTAATTGGAGATTATGGATGGAAGGATTAATTCAGCTTTTAAGAAAGATGTTCTCAACCGAATTGGTGACAGTATTAGTCTCTGCTTTGCCTATTTCTGAGTTAAGGGGTGCAATTCCGCTTGCTCTGGCAAAATTCCATTTTCCGGTTCACAAGGCATATATTCTTGCTGTGTTGGGTAATATGATCCCGGTCATTCCTATTCTGCTTTTTTTGGAATCTTTATCAAACTGGCTCAGTAGAAAGTCAAAGATAGCAGAGAAGTTTTTTAACTGGCTTTTTGAGAGGACGAGACGAAGAAGTAAAGTTATAGAAAAATACGGTGCAATAGGTTTGATACTATTTGTTGCTATTCCTCTACCGATAACAGGTGCTTGGACAGGATGTGTGGCTGCCTTTTTATTTGGTATCAGAAGAAGATGGGCAACACTTAGTATACTTGCAGGCGTGATGATTGCAGGGGTAGTAGTAACTGCAATGACTTTAGGTGCATTTAGGATATTCTGATATTTGTGTATCAAATCGGGGCGTAGCGCAGTTTGGCTAGCGCGCACGGTTCGGGACCGTGAGGTCCCCGGTTCAAATCCGGGCGCCCCGACCAACCAATTCGGTTTTCGTCTGCTTTTAATATGAAAACTAATATACTTATTAAATATCAAAAAAGTGGCAAGAGCGCTAAATGTTTGTAGTAAGAACTTAATAAAATAAGGCGAGGGCTTTAAAATGAAACTCTCAGTTATAATCCCTGTTTATAATGAGATAAATACAATCTTAGAAGTTTTGCGAAGGGTAAAAGCAGTGCCCCTCGATAAGGAAATAATAATTGTTGATGATGGTTCAACGGATGGAACAAGGGAAGTTTTGAGGGGGATTAAAGAAGAAAATGTTAAGATTATTTTTAATGAAAGAAATAGAGGAAAAGGCTTTTCTCTAAGAAGAGGTTTTGAGCATATAACCGGTGATATTGTTATTATTCAGGATGCGGATCTAGAATACTATCCCGATGAGTACCCGATATTAATTCAAAAAATAATAGAAGACAAAGCCGATGTAGTATATGGAACTAGATTTTTGGGAACGCATCGCGTTTTTCACTTTTATCACTATTTAGGAAATTTACTGTTAAATTTTATTGCCAACGTCATATATGATACTAATCTGAGCGATCTAATGACATGCTATAAAGCTTTTAAGGCTGAGGTCATCAAAAAGCTTAAGCTCCGAGCGAATGGTTTTGGTATAGAAGCGGAGATTACAGCCCAAATTTTTAGACGTAGATTAAGAGTATACGAAGTTCCTATCTCATATAGTGGAAGAGATTATGATGAGGGCAAAAAAATTACATGGAAAGACTTTTTCCGTTTGCTCTATTGGTTATTAAAATGTAAATTTGAGAGTTTTGATATTAGCGAAGATACATTATACAGAATGAGAATGATGAAAAATAATAACAGGTGGGTATTTGAACGGATAAAGCCGTTCGTAGGTAAAAACGTTATGGAAATCGGATCAGGTATCGGTAACATTTCAAAATTTCTTGTGTCTTTCGAGAGAAATGTAATATTAACTGATATCAATGAAGCGTACCTAACTTACCTTAGACATAGATTTATTGGTAATCCAAAAGTTAAAATTCTAGCGCATGATATTTTGTCCAGTGATTCTTCAAATATCGCGCCATTCAAGATTGATACGGCAGTCTGCATAAACGTATTGGAGCATATCGAGGATGACCAAAGAGTACTGGATAATATTTATAAAATATTGGAACAAGACGGTCATTTAATACTTTTTGTACCGGCATTAAAAATCCTACAAGGGACACTAGATGAAAAACTTAGGCATTTTTGTAGGTATGAAAAAAAAGATTTGATCACAAAGCTAGAAGCTTCTAATTTTACTATAGAAAAAATTTTTTATCACAATTTTATTGCAACACTTGGCTGGTTTCTCAACAGCAAGATATTTAAAAGGGGAATTATGTCAAGTTTCCAGGTAAAAATCTTTGATAAACTCATTCCTTTTTTTGCGGGAATCGAGAGAAAAGTCAAGATTCCTTTCGGAATATCACTTATTGCGATTTGCAAAAAAGATAACGACGGAGAGCCTGATTAAGGGCAAAGACGCAAGGATGCCTTGCCTGCCGTGCAGGCAGGAAAGGCAGACGAAAACCGAATTGGAAGGAGTAAATATTTGTTATTGATGTTTCCCCTATACTATAAATCCTTCGGATTTAACTACGGGGCAGGCAAAATAGGTTCGCACTGCGTTTAATAACTGCGACCAGTAAAAATATTTAATACAGGGATAGAATGAAAAATGCAATTTTCGTATCTGTTATAATTATAACATTTTTTTCTGCTGTGTCTTTGTGTCTTGCTGATAATGACAGAGATAAGAGATGGTATAACCTGATGCTTACAGCTACAAGCCTTGAGGGATCCACAGGACTTTTCAATATTCCTTCTACCAAGGTAGTTTCCAAAGGGATGTATTGTATGGGGGTGCATAAGTATAAGTTTAAGTATAATCTCGGCTTGCCCCTTAATTTCGATGCAGGATTTATGTTCGATGCGGAAGAATTCGAGGATTTTAATAAAGAGTCTTTGGAAAAGTTTGTCTTTAACGCTAAATATAACTTATTAAAAGAGGACAGTCATTATATAGATTTTTCCGTAGGGGTTGAAGATAAGGAATTTTATGCCGTAGCAAGTAAATGTTTTCCCGGCTTTTTTAACTTTGCCCTCCATCCGGGAATAAAGCGTACCAGAGATGATAAATACAACGGTTTTGTGGGTGTTACAAAATTAAACTGGCGGGTACTCTTTATTTCTGATTATAAGGACGATTCATATTCTTTCGGGATAAGGACATTACTGGCTGAAAAATTAAGGCTTGATTTTTTCTTAATAAAAATAGAAGATATCAAGGGACTTAACTTTGACAGTATCGTTTTTGGACTAAGTTTTTCTGAGTGATTTAATAGGAGATGTTAATGGAAGAGTTAGCCGAAGCTCATATTATAATCGAAGGGAGAGTGCAGGGGGTCGGTTTCAGATTTTATATCTTGAGATTGGCTGAGGCGGCTGCATTGAAAGGTTATGTCAGGAACTTATATGATGGAAATGTGGAAATAGAAGTAGAGGGGGAAAGAGAAACTATTAAGACATTTCTTGAGAAGCTTCAAGGCGGATCAATGAAACTATATATTAAAGATTTAGATATCCGGTGGAGTGAATGTAAGAATAAACATGCTGGTTTCAATATAACATTTTAATTAATTTATATTTGAATGTTTTTCTGCTTGATTTTAATTCAATAATGAGGTATTCTTAAAAAGATACGATGTATTTTAAAAAGTACATATTATACCTGTTAGCAGCGTCTTTTATCCTTATTGGCTGTGCTCCGGTACAGTACCATAAGTCAACTGTTAAACCGAGAGGTGGAGTTTATCATACAGTAAAAAAAGGCGAAACCTTGTGGAGTATATCTCAGGCCTACAGGGTGGATGTTAAGAAGATTTTTAAAGCCAATGGGCTATCCAATGCCAGGTTGATTAAGGTAGGGCAGAGATTATTTATTCCCGGTGCAAAAGAAGTAAAACAAGTCAAAACTCGCAGTTCCACCAAAAGTACCAGAAGCCTTAAGCCCAAGAGCAAAAAATCGAGTAAAAGAACAAGCATTACTTTTATCTGGCCTGTACAGGGAAAGATTATTTCAACTTTTGGTTCACGAGGTCAGAAAAGGCATCAGGGAATAGATATAAAAGCCCCTTCAGGAACCCCTATTGTAGCTGCTTCCGGAGGGAAGGTTATCTACAGCGGGGGAGGACTGAGGGGATATGGTAATGTAATTATAATAGAGCACAATAAGCGGTTTTCGACCGTTTATGCGCATAATTCATTAAACCTGGTGAAAGAAGGTGCTAAGGTTAAAGGAGGCCAGATAATCGCTTATGTAGGCAATACAGGACGGGCCACAACACCTCATCTTCACTTTGAGATTAGAAGGAATAATAAAGCTGAAAATCCCTTGATTTATTTACACCGTTAATTAATAATGGAGCAATCAATATGCAACAAGGCGCAATGGATAGTGTACGATTATACTTAAAAGAGATCAAAAAACTTCCTCTTTTGAAAGAAGCGGAACACATAAAGTTATGCAAAGAAATCAAGCATGGGGATAAGCAATCGCGGAGGAAAATGATTGAGGGTAATCTGCGATTGGTGATTAATATCGCTAAGAGGTACAGAAATCAGGGATTGTCTTTTCTGGATCTTATTGAAGAAGGTAACCTGGGATTAATAAAAGCGGTAGAGAAATATGACTATAAAAAAGGCAGGTTTAGTACCTATGCCACCTACTGGATACAGCAGGCAATAAAAAGAGCCCTCCTAAATCAAACAAGGACTATTCACATACCGATTCATAAGATAGAAGAAATTAACAGATGGCTGAATGTTAGCAAGGAATTCAGTAGGAAAATGGGAAGAAAACCCACCTATGGAGAGCTCTCCAAAAGATTGAGGTTATCTATCAATAAAATTAAGGAAATAATAAAGATACACTTTATTTCAGAAGGAGTTGTTTCATTAGATACATCTATAACTGATGATGTTAATGTGCGATTGGAAAATGTGGTGGAAGCTGATAAACAGCTTTTTACAGAAGAACTTGATGCAGTATTAAGATTGCCTCAGGAAGTGGAGTCCGCATTAGAAGTGTTAAATGATACGGAAAAGAAAATTGTTAGATTTCGCTATGGATTAACTAAGGATAAAAAGCCTCTTACACTAGCTGCTATAGGTAAGATATTAAAGATCTCCCGGGAACGGGTAAGACAGATTGAGCAGAGGGCATTGAAGAAACTGAAACAAAAATTTATACAGAGAAAATTATAGAAGAGGAGTCAATAAACATGGAAGATCTCAAGAAATCAATCCGTGATGTACCTGATTTTCCTAAAAAAGGCATAATTTTTAAGGATATAACCACATTACTTAAAGATAAGTTAATGTTTAAGAAAGCGATAGATGCTCTTCTTGAGCATTACAAGGATAAAAAAATCGATAAAGTTGTAGCAGTTGAAGCACGAGGATTTATTATAGGTGGTGTCCTGGCTTATGAAATGGGAGTAGGTTTTGTTCCTGTAAGGAAAAAGGGAAAACTCCCTGCTAAAGTAGTACAGGCAACATATGAACTCGAATACGGGACGGATACGTTAGAGATTCATGAAGATGCCATTAAAGAAGGAGAAAACGTTTTAATTATAGATGATCTATTAGCTACCGGGGGGACATCAAAGGCTACCGCAGAATTAGTGGAAAGACTAAACGGAAAAGTAATAGGTATTGCTTTTTTGATTGATTTAACCTTCCTAAACGGTATAAAGAAATTAGAAGGATATAATGTTTTTTCTTTAATTAAATATTAAAGATAGGACGTGGATGAAGGAAAGGATAAATGAAAAGAACAATTTTCTACTTTTCCTTATTTTTATTTATATTTCTTGCAATAGAGTTTACCGGAAGCGTAACAGAGATTTTTGGTGAAGAAAGAGCTACACGTGAAGGGACTAAAAAATGGGAATTTCAAACAGGCAGCTGGATAAGTTCTTGTCCTGCTGTAGGTTCAGATGGGACAATCTATGTTGGCTCTAGTGATAATAAACTTTATGCCGTAAACCCTGATGGAACCAGGAAATGGGAATTCCAAACGGGTCATGATGTGGACTCTTCACCTGCTATAGGTTCAGATGGGACAATCTATGTTGGTTCAGCTGATAAAAAGCTTTATGCCATAAATCCTGACGGGACCAGGAAATGGGAATTTCAAACACGTGGTTTGATAAAATCTTCACCTGCGATAGGTTCAGACGGGACAATCTATGTTGGTTCTGGTGATAATAAACTTTATGCCGTAAACCCTGACGGGACTCTGAACTGGAGCTATAAAACAGAGCAGGTAGTAAATTCTTCACCTGCGATAGACTCAAACGGGATGATCTATTTTGGTTCTAGTGATAATCTACTTCATGTTTTAACCCCTAAGGGGGGTATGAAATGGGTATTAGAAACAAAACAGGTGGTAAGTTCCTCACCTGCTATAGGCTCCGACGGGACAATCTATTTTGGTTCCTGGGATAATAAAGTTTATGCTGCAAAACGTGCAGGAGGACTGAAGTGGAGATTTAAAACAGGACATGATGTAGATTCTTCACCTGCTGTAGGTTCAGACGGAACAATCTATATTGGC
>DAOVJB010000004.1 GCA_030673425.1 Elusimicrobiota bacterium
ATATAACTGCTTAGCAGGTCTCTTGCCCTTTTACAATCCATTTTTAACCACTCCCTTTAATTTCTCTTTTAATATGAGCCTCGCCCGAGACAACCGGGATTTAACGGTCCCCTCCCTGCAGCCTAACGAATCAGCAATCTCCTGATAAGAGAGCCCTTGTATATCTCTTAAGATAATAACCGCCTTATATTCAATTCTCAAACAATTTATTGCCTTCTGGACGTATGTCTGGGTCTCTTTCTTAAGAATAATTTTATCCGGCGGAAGTTCTTTATCATCAAGTGTTCTTGAAATCTCCCCTTCTGATGTTTCAATTGGTGCATCTATTGGTTCCGGTTTAGGATGTCTTGCCCAGTTTTTCATTTTATTTTTGGTGAGGTTTATGGCAATACGGTAAATCCAGGTATAAAAACAGGCGTCCTCGCGGAAATTTGCCATTGATTTATAAGCCCTTATGAATGCTTCCTGGGTTATATCCTTTGCTTCCTCGTACTCACCGAGCATCCTGTAGGCGACGTTAAAAACTCTTTTCTGGTATTTCAGGATTAATTCACCAAAAGCTCTTTTATCATTGTTTTTGCATCTGGCTATTAATTCCGCTTCTTTATGGTGCAAAAATATTCTTCCCTTCTTTTAGACTATCTTTATATACTTAAAGTTCCTACTTCTTCATCTCAAGATAGGCCTGGATGAATTTATCTATGGCCCCGTTCATTACAGCTTCCACGTTGCCTACATCCACGTTGGTCCTATGATCCTTAACCATAGTATAAGGGCAAAAAACATAGGAACGGATTTGGCTTCCCCATGCAATATCTCCCTTGTCATCATAATGCTTCTCCTGCTGGCTTCTTTTTTCCTCCTGCTGGAGTTCAAACAATTTGGCCTTAAGCAGTTTCATTGCTGTTGCTTTATTCTTAAACTGTGAACGTTCATTCTGGCACTGCACTACAGTACCTGTCGGTAAATGCGTGATCCTGACAGCTGACTCTGTTTTGTTTACGTGCTGTCCGCCATGACCGCTGGCACGGTATGTATCTATTCTCAGATCTTTATCTTCTATGTTTATCTGGAATTCTTCTGCTACCTCAGGGATAACATCACATGAGGCAAAAGAGGTATGCCTTCTTTTGTTGGAATCAAAAGGGGAAATACGCACCAGGCGATGCACCCCTATTTCTGAGGCCAGATACCCGTAAGCATAATCTCCCCGGACAATGAAGGTTACACTTTTTATTCCTGCTTCATCACCGGGGAGGATATCTGTAATCTGTACTGAATAACCTTGTATCTCCGCCCAACGTTTATACATCCTCAGGAGCATCTCGGTCCAATCGCAGGCCTCGGTTCCACCTGCCCCTGAATGGAGCGTAACAATAGCGTTATTTCTGTCATACTCTCCGCTTAATAATTTCTGAAGTCTTAATCTTTCCAGCCTGTCCCTAACCGTATTAATCCCTATAGAAATTTCCTTGAGTGTCTCCTTATCTTCATTCTCCCTGACCAAATCCAACAATATCATCAGGTCTGAATGTTTTGTTTTTAGGTCAAACCACTGGTTGGATTCGGTCTTTAAAGTGGTTACCCTCCGCATAATATCGCGGGCATCCGATCTTTTCCAGAATCCGAGGGTTGAAGCCTGCTCTTCTAATTCGGCAATCTCTTTTTCTTTTTTATCTAGATCAAAGATACCCCCTCATCTGTTCTAACCTCTTACCGATTAGTTCTAGTTCACTTGCTAATTCATTTAACATAATGTTTTCTCCTTGAAAATTAGAAAAAGGGATGCATAATTTTCATATTTTCTAATATAATATATCCCAATTATGAAGTCCCTAATTTTTTAATATCTTCACAAAGTTGTTCTGCTCTTTGTTGTGTGGGTGCTTCGGCTATAATTCTGACTACAGGCTCGGTATTAGAAGGTCTTATATGAACCCACGAATCCCCTAAATCTATTTTTACCCCGTCTTCTGAATTAATCGGATTCTCTTTATATTCATCTTTTATTTTCTCTAAAAGCGTATCAACCTTATCAAGCGGGTACTCTATTTTCCTCTTAACCATTTTATACTGCGGAATCGTTGATGTTAATTTACTTATGGTAAGTCCTGATTCTGCCAGATGCTGCAAGATAACAGCTATGCCGCAAAGGCTGTCACGACCGTAAATAATCTCGGGAATTATAACCCCGCCGTTCCCTTCTCCGCCGACTACTGCATTATATTCTTTCATCTTTTCCACTACGTTGATTTCGCCTATCCTGGTTCTTATAACTTCACAATTAAATTGTCCGGCGATATCATCTATTGCTTTAGTAGTTGACAGATTAGTAACAACAACTCCTCTTTTTTTCTTAAGAACAAACTGTGTTGCTAAAGCAAGTGTATATTCCTCCCCTATACATTCACCTTTTTCTGAAACAATTGCCAGCCTGTCAGCATCCGGGTCCTGGGCAAAACCTATATCAGCTCCTTTTGTTCTAATCACATCACATAATTGTTTAAGGTTTTCCGGTACAGGCTCAGGTGTATGAGGGAATAAACCGTCAGGCTCGGTATTAATCTCTATTACCTTGCAGCCTAATTCCTCGAGCAACATAGGTGTGATAACAGAGCCTGCGCCGTTGCAACTATCAAGTACCACAGTGAATTGTTTTCTGCGAATAACATCAGTATTAATGTGCTTTATTATCTTATCTATATGCCTACGTGCTACATCCTGTGAATCTATTTTTTCTATATTGTTCTGTTTCTTTTCACTTACCACTGTAAAACTTTTCTTGCGCCATATATCTAAAAACTCTTCAACCTCGGGTTTTGTGAGAAAAATTCCGCTCGCAGAAACAAATTTAAGACCGTTCCACATGGAAGGATTATGACTGGCAGTTATTATTATTCCACCTGCGGCACCGAGCTCCTTAACCATTAAAAGTGTTGTGGGAGTAGGAGCAATTCCTATATCTATTATTTCGCAGCCCGCATCAAGAAGTCCGGAAACAATGCTTTCCTTAAGTTCTTTACCTGAGGGACGCGTATCCCTTGCTACCACTACCCTACCGCTTTTAACATAAGTACCAAATGCCCTGGCAAAATCTATCACTACTTCCAGTGTAAGAGTTTCTCCGACAATTCCTCTCACGCCGGAAATACTAATTTTTAATTTATCCATCCTTTTCCTGAGACCTTATTTTCCTTTAAGAATATCTACAACTTTCTTGATTATGAAACATTTATTTTTTCTTTTTAAGAATCCCTACTATCCTATCAAAATCCTCCTCCGAATAATAATTAATTTCTATCTTTCCTTTGCCTCCCCGGTATGCAATCTTCACCTGGGTTGCAAAAATCCTCTGCAGGTCCTGTTCTATTTGCAGTAATTCGATATTTTTACCTTTTTCTTTTCTTTCTTTTAATCCTTTGCCTTTTACTTTTTTTACAATATCCTCAGCCTGTCTCACTGTCAAGTGATGTTTCATAATTCTTTTTACAAGGTAATCCTGTTTCTTGGGCGTCTCCAGAGATAAGACAGTCCGTGCATGCCCTGCTGAAATAAGACCTTCAACCATGTACTGTTTAATCTCCTCCGGAAGCTTTAGCAATCTTAATGTATTTGCTATTGAAGAGCGGTCTTTCCCTATCCGCTTGGACATTTCCTCCTGAGTCAAACCAAAATCCTCTATGAGCTGCCTGTATGCCTCGGCTTCCTCCAAAGGATTCAGTTCTTCTCTCTGAATATTTTCTATAAGAGATATTTCAAACATATCCCTGTCGATAACTTCTCTTACAATAGACGGAATTTCTTTTAGTCCGAGTTCCTTAACTGCCCGCCAGCGCCGTTCCCCTGCAATTATTTCATATTTATCGCCAACGGATCGAATCAATATAGGCTGAATAACACCTTTCTCCTTTATGGAATCACTTAGCTCTTTTATTTTCTGCTCATCAAATTTCTGCCTCGGCTGATATTTATTAGGTTTAATTTTATCTATTTCCACATTTAATACAGAATCCCTATATGTCTGTTTATCAAGTGACGATTTACCTTTCATGTTGCTTGTTGCTGGTATTAATGCTTCCAAGCCTTTGCCTAATGCCCTGTGCATTCTAACTCCTCCTTTTCCTAGTCATAGTTTATATTATTTTAATTTACCCTGTTACATTTTCAGTATCCACCGGGGGGACAACAGATTGTTCGTCTCTTTCCCCCGTCTCCTGTACAATTTCATTTATATTGTTTGTTACGCTCTCAGTATCCAGCGGGGGTGTAACAGGTTGTTCATTTATCTTTTTTATTTGGGCTGTAATATTTTGTACTGTATCTCCTACTATATTGCTTATTATATTCTCCGCAGCCCCATCTTCAGAAGTTTGCTCTTCTTCTTTATGAATTAATTCCTTTGCTAAGGACATATATGCGAGGGCCCCGCTGGAATTCCTGTCATAAACAATGATAGGCTTGCCGAAACTGGGGGACTCTGATAACTTTATATTCCTCGGAATGATAGTATCAAAAACCTTATCCTTGAAATAATTCTTAACTTCATTTATAACCTGTGCTGATAAGTTAACCCTCTTATCATACATGGTTAACACAACTCCGTTAAGTATTAACTCAGGATTCAGATTTCTCTGGATTAATTCCATTGTGTTTAATAATTGTCCCAATCCTTCCAGTGCGTAATACTCACATTGTATGGGAATTATTATTGATCCTGCGGCTGTTAGAGCATTTATGCTTAGAAGCCCCAGGGAGGGAGGGGAGTCGATGATAATGTAATCATAAACATCCTTTACTTTTTCAAGAGCTCTTTTTAATCTTGATTCGCGGCTAAGGGCACTTACCAGTTCTACCTCTGCGCCGATGAGGTTAATGTTAGAAGGGATAATATCCAGCCAGTCAATATCCGTGCGCATAACTATTTCCTCAACAGAAGCCTGCTCTATTAAGACTTCATATATGCTATGCGTAACTTCTTTTTTATCAATGCCTAATCCGCTTGTTGCGTTGGCCTGGGAATCTATATCTATAAGAAGTGTTTCCTTGCCGAAGAAAGCCAGGCATGCTGAAAGGTTGACAGCAGTAGTAGTTTTACCTACTCCTCCTTTTTGATTTGATATAGCAATGATTTTTCCCATTGTCCACCCTCAAATATTAACTGAATAAAATAGGTATTACACTTCTTTTTTTAACATATAAACATAAATAAAGCAACAATTTTTTAATATTTTCTTATAATTATTACCATTTTTGCCTATTATCTTTTAGATACCTAAGCCACTCAGCCTCTAATTTATAAACATTGTGAAATTCATCCGGATATACCTTGCCTAATGCATTATTTATGTTCCGATCCTGTGAGAAAACAAGGCAGAATTCCTTAAATTTTTCCTTCCCTTCCTGTTCAATCATAAAGCTAACTATACTTAAACATTCGGCATACCAGAGGTGGATCCTTTTCAGATCCTCTTGTTGCAAATCTTTTGCCTTTATCAATTCACGTATAGAGATATGCTCACCTCTTCTTGCCATATCTAACCTGGGAGCCAAAACTTCATTAATAAATTTATTATATACACTCGATTCCCCATACATGGCAACCCCTTCTGAAAGCCATCTCATAGCACCTAAATCATAACGGCCTCCTAAAAATCTATAAAACAGAAGATGAGTTAACTCATGGGGAACCAACCCTTTTAAATGCGGCCCTTCATAAGAATAAAAACTATTGGTTACATAGACTGCGTTGCCTATAGACCAGGGAAAAGGACTTTCTGTCTTCTCCCTGTACGTTTCTACATCCTTAAAAATGACTATCTTTATTCTCTGTCCCATCCTATATTCTAAATCCACAGAAGCATAACCAAGACTCTTAGTAATGCTCTCATAAACTTTTTCAATTTTATCGTTTAAATATTGCGCGAGATCTCCATTCTGACAGTAGATATCAAAATGCTTGGTTTGATAATGCACAAAATCGTTCTGTTCAACAAGATGCTCAATTCCCCTGCTGCTTTCTTTCTCTTTTGTCATTTCATATACAAGGCGGGATATCCGCTCAGTTTCTATATTCCAACGGTACATACGCTGGTTATACCTTTGAAGATAGGAAAAATAACTGAACGCAAAAACAAATACAGAAAACAATATTGCCAGAAGAACTACTTTTGGTCTAACAGTCCATTTCATTACCCGATTTCCCTTTCTAATATAGATTTATAATATATTCCCGTTTCACATGAAACAGAACACAACCCTTTATTTTATAGGCCTCTTTTGCGGTATTCCTGCTCTCCTGGGGTATCTCCCAGGGGTCAGCTTAATTTTCTCAAGAACGACTAAATTCCTACCAAACCTCTCTTTTTTCAGTTCAAGTTCATACGGCTTTGTATACCTTATTATTCCTCCCAACAAGTTAACAGCGTGCGCTGCTTCTTTGAGCTCTTCTGTAATCCGGGGACCTTTTTGGGCTACAAACATCCCGCCTCTTTTAAGAAAGGGAAGAGCGTATTCAACAAGCACTGATAATTTGGCTACTGCCCGGGCAACAACCAGCTCATATTTTCCCCTATGCCTGGACTCTCTACCATATTCCTCTGCCCGACCGGTTAATACCTCATATCCTTCTAAGCCTAGCTCACAGCAGACGTTTCTTAAAAAGTTAGCCTTTTTACCTGAAGCTTCAAGAAGCACTAACTTAAAATCAGGGTTATAGATTTTCAATGGAATTCCTGGAAACCCTGCTCCGCTACCAATGTCCATCAAAGCGCAACCCTCAAAACAGAGAGATTCTGGTATCCCTAAAAAACAGGCCAGGGAATCTACAAAATGTTTTATAACTATTTCATCATTACTTGTAATAGCAGTAAGATTAAATTTTTTATTCCATTGCTTAAGCAGGGTTAGATATATACTGAACTTATCAATCTGCCTGCTCTTTACCTTCAAGCCCAATCTATCCAGAGCCTCTTTTAATAATATTCCTGCATTTTCCATAAACCCTTGATATTCCAATGTTTTTACCGTGTTTCACAGGAAATAACCGTGTTTCACAGGAAACAGCGATAGCTTTACGCTTAACTAAACAGTCTCTTTAAAAATGTTTTCAGTTCTTTTTCTTTTATATAATCTTTTATTTCCTGCAACTTAGCCTCGCATGCCTGTTCGCCCTTTTTAATAAGCCATCCTAGTTTTTTGAAGTCAGCCCAATGAATATTCTTAACCCCAGGACTTATTACTATATCCGCTTGCTCAAGAAGTCCCTGGTTAATTACTATTCCCCTTATATAATTGGCACGGGAGATAATCTCAAAACCGCTTTCAAGCTTGCTTTTCAATCGTCTCCTGCTTTTCACATCCACAGCAATAACCATATCAGCGCCCATATCAAAGGCAGCTTTTACAGGCACTATGCTTACAATCCCCCCATCTATCACCCAGTTCCCTTCCTGTTGCAGAGGAGGGAATATACCTGCTATTGCCATACTTGCCTGGACTGCTTTTCTTAACGGCCCTTTATCGAAAACGAGTTCCTCTGCCCTTGTTAAATCCGTAGCCACGGCTGCAAACGGAATCTTGGTTTCGCTTATATCCCTTTCAGGTAATAATTCATTAAGTATTCCATCAGCTTTCTCCTGGCTGATCAATGAAAGTTTTGTTCTGGTGAGATTGTATAAATAAGTCTGCTTAAGATGGGAAACAACTCTTTTAATAAATGTTTCTTCCATTCTTTGCTGGAGGAATTCCACATGTAATTTTTTAAAAGCATCGCTGGCAAGCAACTCTTTTGCTTTTTCTTCAACCATGGTTATATCAGGTTCCAGGGCATACATTGCACCTATTACTGCTCCCATGCTTGTCCCTGCAATTATATCAATAGGTATCTTATTTGCTGTTAAAATTCTGATTACTCCAATATGGGCCAGCCCCCTGGCTCCGCCCCCTCCAAGAGCAAGTCCTACTTTTAGCTTTCTCATAAATTATCCTCTAATTACAAGAGATTTTGGTGGTTCCACGTGAAACAGGCCTTATAGAACCTCTCTTTGTCCAAGTACCCCTTGTGGGGTTCTGAAAGGATTTCTTTCAAGTATTTCTCCCTTAACACACCGCCATGTTTTATCCTCTTCCTTACGTAAGGTAATCCTTATATACTCCCTTCCCCTGATGGTCCCGTACTCCTTCGATGAGGTATTTATTATCAGATGCATTGTGACTCTAGTTTCTCCTGAAGAAAACTCTTTTTTCTTGCGTATCACTAATATCTTGCTATCATCTGAATTTTTAAAAAACCTAATAAAAAAAGTTTTTATACTGTTATAATCATGTCCGTAGGGATCTTTGTAATCATTTGAGACATATCTTAGAGTTCCTTCTATATCCTGCTTTTCAATTGATTCCTTAGTTCTCTTTATAATCCTGTTGATTCTGGCGCCTTTACTTAAGAAAAATTTCCAGATAACAAGGATAGATAAGATTAATATGACTATCCCTGTTATTCTCTTCGCTCTGATACTCATCAGACTATCCTTTAATTTACCTTATCATTTCCATTGTAATTTCAATTTGCTGGTTGGTTTTAGTAGTCTGGTCTTCTGGTGTCCCGAGCCTCATACGGCTGGAGAGGTTCATTGTGAGCTTTGAATCAATAGATTTGCTTGCTTTGTAAGCATAATTCATAATACCTGTCCCGGTTCCTGATGTTTCTATCCATAATCCGGCCTCGGTTTTTTTAGCCCCGCCTTTTATCTTGGTTTTAAGTTTAATCTCAATAACAACGCATTTATATCCTTTTATTTCCTTAAATTCTTTCAATTCATAATCTATCCTGGTTTCCTGCTCAAACGTTACCCCTTCTGTCAGGGTTGTATTCTCTTTTATATCCTGCGTCCATGTATCACCGATTTTTATCTCTTTATCAGGAAAATAAGGATTGACCTGGGGATAGAGTTTCTGCAGGTCAAAGTCCTTAAAATTACCGGGCAAATCTTCTAATCCTTTAATATCAAGGACTTTCCCTTCCTTAGAAAGTTTTAAGTGTAATGCTTTGCCGCCGAGTCTATTTCCCAGCGGGATACTGGTCTTTTCTCCTCCCTGTTCGATCTCAAGAGAAACATCGTTATAGATAACTGACATGTCAACATTGCCTTCTGAATCTACATCATTAATGTTCTGGGTAAAAATAGAGTTAATCTTAGTAATACTTTCCAACGGCATTGACACAGATTCTCCTCCCAGCCCTTCCATCTTTGTCACTGCTGTCATAACCATGAGGTACTTGGTAGAACTTCCTTTCTTAGGGACATATTCTAACTTTATACTTTTAGGAACATTAGGGACAAAATTAGCGCCTGAGATTAAAAGCCCAAATGCCAAAATATACAGTATTTTCAATGCTTTTTTCATTTTTTTCTCCTATTTCCCTACACAGAATTTCGAGAATATATCATTCAGTATATCTTCATTCGAAACCTCGCCTGTTATCTCGCCCAAACTGTTCAGGGACATACGTAACTCAAGAACCACAAACTCATAAAAATCATTGTTTTCACAACTCTTTTTGGCTGCAACCAACGTCTCACCTGCCCTTCTAAGGGCATCCTTATGCCTTAGGTTGGTAACTAAAACTGATTCTGTATGGACTCTGTCCTTGCCTGTAAACAATCTGCGGATTGAATGTTGTAACTGCTTAATTCCCCTTCTTTTAAGAGCAGAAATTTTCACCAGTGAATACCTGCCTGGAGACAACGGGAAGAGTTTATCTATATTGCTTTTTTTAACTACTCCCTTAAGATCGTTTTTATTGCCCACAACAATATATCTTTTGCCTGCAATTATTTCCGCAATATCTTCATCGTCTTTATTTAATGGAACCGACAAATCTATCACAAACAAGATAAGGTCTGCATTGCCTATAGCTTTTTTACTCCTCTGTATACCCAGGTCTTCTATTTCATCACGTGCTCCCTTAAAACCTGCTGTATCCATAATTTTTACGGGAACTCCCTCAATATTTATCCATTCTTCTATTATGTCCCGGGTGGTACCGGCTATAGAAGTGACAATTGCTTTATCGTCCTGGAGCAACGTATTGAGGAGCGTTGATTTCCCGACATTTGCCTTACCTACAATTGCCACGCTTAGGCCTTCACGAAAAATCATTCCTGATAAAGAAGTATCAAGAAGTTCTTCTACCAGACAGGATATTCTGTTTATCTCTTTTATTACCTTATCTTTTCTCAGCGAAGGGATATCTTCTTCGGGATAATCAAGACTGGCTTCAATATGGGTAAGGATATTAATAAGTTTGTCTCGGATATTATTAATCCTGGAGGAAAGCTGCCCGTTGAGTTGATTAACGGCTATGTGTAAAGACGTGGCTGTCTTTGCACTGATTATATCACATACTGCCTCGGCCTGGACCAAATCCAGCCTGCCGTTTAAGAAAGCCCTTTTCGTAAACTCCCCTGGCGGAGCGGCCTTGGCGCCTTTTTTTAATATTAAAGATAATATATTATTAAGAGAAACCATACTTCCATGACAGGATATTTCAACTACATCCTCACCGGTGTAGCTGTTAGGAGCGCGCATCACGGTAAGAAGAACCTCGTCGATAACATCATCTTTTTTCTTAGAGGATGATCTTTTTTCTTCTGTAGTGATATAGCCAATATGCACGGTATGTGAAGGAACTTTTGACATTCTTCTTTTGCTTTTGGACCTGAAGATTTGATCAGCTATCTTGATCGCTTTCCCGCCACTTAGCCTGATAACCCCTATTGCTCCTATCCCTATAGGGGTAGAAATTGCCGCAATAGTATCCTCCCTATACATATGAATTTCTCCCTATTTCTTCTTCCTGATGACTATCTTACGATATATGCCCTCTCCTTCGCTTACAACATCCAGTTCAGGATCATCGCCGATACTGATATGAATAATCCTTCTGTCCTGGGGGGGCATGGGGTCCATAAACTCCGTTTTTCCTGTCTCCTTTACCCCTGCGGCAATCTGTTCGGCTAATTTTTCAAGGTTTGATTCCCTTCTTTTGCGGTACCCCTCGGTATCAAGGAGAATCCTTACCCTCCTGTTATCACCATTCATGCTCATCTGTTTGTTTGCTATAAGAGTACTAATAAGCTGCAGAGATTCTAAAGTCTGCCCTTTTTTACCTATCAGAAGAGCTCCCTGGGAACTTTTAATATTAGCCGTTATTCTCTCTGATGTGACAGATGTTTCCACCTCTGCATCAATTCCCATCAGGTTTAATATCTTTATTAATATTTCTTTTGCCTTGTCCTGAAGCGAAGATGCTGTTTCTTCCTTCTGTTGTTTGACTTCACCTCTTTTATCTTTCAACCTCACCTTAACCTGTGCCGGAGTAGCACCCATCAGGCCGAAAAGGCCCATTTTCCCCTCATTAATAACCTCTATATCGACTTCTTCCTTCTTGGCACCAAGTTTCTTCAAGGCAAGTTTTATTGCCTCTTCTACTGTTTTAGCTTCTATTTCTACTTGTTTCATTAGTTTCACCTCTTTAAAATCGTAAAAAAACATCTTGTTTTGTTAATGTTTGTAATGTATCGATATTTAAAAGATTTTAATGCTTTTTTACTATTATATATTGTCCTGTAATAGTCACTACGCTATTAACTATCCAGTACAGAACAAGCCCTGACGGGAAGTTCCAGAAAAGCACTGTAAACATTATAGGCATAAACATGACCATCTTCGATTGAGTCGGGTCCGTGGAAGACATCTTCTGCTGCAGGAACATAAGAGCTCCCATTAAAATTACAAGAATATTTAATGAATTTCCGATAAAAGGCAGCCCTTCTCCTGCAAATCTGAATGCTGCATTTGCTCCGCTTCCGTCTGCTTTTGATAAATCCTTTATCCAGAATATGAAAGGAGCATGACGCAGCTCTACCGCATTACGCAGGGCAGTAAACAATGCCCAGAAAACAGGCAGCTGCAGGAGCATTGGCAGGCACCCCCCGAACGGATTAACCTTGTTTTTCTTATATAAATTCATTATTTCCACATTAAGCCTGCGTGGGTCATCTTTATATTTCTGGCGTAATTGGGTCATCTGCGGTTGGAGCTGCTGCATTGCTCTCATTGACTTAAAACTCTTGGCTGTTAACGGAAACAAAGGTATCTGCACAACCAGGGTAAGCAGCACTATCGCCCACCCATAGTTATGGGTGAGTTTATAGAAAAAACCAAGAATATTCAGCATAAAGCGTGACAATCCTGCAAAAATCCCGTAATCAGAGGTTTTTTCAAGATCCTTCCCTATGGCTTTTAGACTATTATACTCCTTGGGCCCCCCGTAAATCTTAAGGATTATATTCTCTGTACCCCCTGCCTCTAAAGCCACTTTCTCAGAAATCCTGACAACAGGCATCTTGTCTTCCTTTTCTATTGCAACTAAAGGAAATTTCCTGTCCTGCGATATTAATGCAACCAGGAAATACTGGTTATATACTCCGGACCAAACAATATCCTTGTATTCAGCCGGCTTAGGTTTTTTATGCACCTTGTTATCTTTATATATCACGGCACGCATTGACCTTTTGCTTGAGTCAAAGAGATCCTTATCTATACCTACGCCAGGTCCCCAATTAAGGGTGATTTCAGGATATAGAAGTTTTTCGGATGTGTTCCTCAGGCCGATTGCCAGTTCAACATTATACCCGTCATAAAAAAAGGTATAGATTTTTGATATTATCAGTCCCTCATCTGATATATACCGAAATTGTACTGTTCCTTTATTATTTCCCTGTGTCAACTCCAGCATATCCTTGTCCACGTCGTAAAGCAGGGCTGGAAATGTGGCAAGCTGGGGGCCTTCCCCTGCAACCAGATCCACGGATTCCCTTTCCTCTTCCTCTCTTATCTTCCAGCTGAGGATTGAGGCTCCCTGGGTCGATAAAATTATCTCGCTTGTCCTGGTTTTAACCAGCACCTGCTTTACTTTGTTCTCTTTTTTACCTGCCAGAGATAAGATTTCCCCTTTAGGGGGAATCTCTTCTTCTATGTTTTCTACTGCTATCTCTTTCTCTACAACAGGTGTAACCTGGACTTGTTTCGGAGGATTCATACGGTACCAGAGTAACAAAACTATAGTAGATAAGACAACTGCTATAATAGTTCTTTTTTCCATGATTTAAGTGATTTTACTCCTTTCTGTTATTTTCTATCCGTTCTTGCAATAAAATAATTGCTTTTGTCCTCTATTATTTCAAATATACATCAGCTTAATTGCGTATATTCGCATCTATTTTCTCTACGGGATCATATCCCCCCGGATGCAAGGGGTGGCACTTAAGCACCCTCTTCGTTCCCAGAAAAACACCCTTTACTATGCCATATTGTTCTATAGCTTCCTTAGCATAGTTAGAACAAGAAGGATAAAACCTGCAGACCTGAGGTCTTGAGGCGGTTATCCATTGATATCCCCTGATTAAAAGAATAAATAATTTCTTCATTCCCCTTCCTTCTTCTTGTTAAGGATGCCCGCCTTTAGAAACAATCCTGTAAGAGACTCAGAAACTGTTTTATAGTCTATGCCACTTGCATCTGCCCGTGCAACAATAACGATGTCTATTGCTTTTGCCAACCTGTTCTTATTTAAACGATAGACTTCTTTTAGCATCCGCCTTATGCGGTTTCTTACCGTGGCATTGCCTACCTTTTTAGAAACGGTAAACCCTATTTTGATAAAGGGTTGACTATCTGGATTCTCAACGGTTTTCGTATACAATACAAAATACTTATCCCGGCAGGATTTTCCGTTTTTATAGACGGCTTTGAATTCTTCATTCTTCCTTATGTGTTCATATTTATAAAAACCATGCTTTTTCATTTTTTAAACGGCTATTCTTTTTCGCCCTTTGTTTCTTCTTGATTTTAATATTTTCTGGCCTGCTGCTGTTTTCATTCTTTTTCTGAAACCGTGTTTTTTGTTTCTGCGCCTTTTGTTTGGCTGAAATGTTCTTTTCATTTTTTGTCTCCCTCTTTATAATGCGAAATTGAGATTGGGAGTCACCATTAAGCACGCTCGCAATCTCAATTAATAAACCTTAATATCATATTGTATTCTATCTAAAAAGCAAATGTCAAGCTTTTTATAATATATTCTTGTGCGCGAATATCTATATAGAGTATAGAAAGAAATAATAAAAGTAAAAGATAGAGGATAATACTGCTCTTCATAAAAATTTCTTGCATTTTTGCTTGACAATTATTCCAACTTTGTTCTAAAATATAGCAAGATTTTCACACGGCATGAACAGGTAAGAGTGGGTAAGGGGATAAGCAGGTAGTAGGATAGAAACCATCCAGAATATACGCCTTTCTTATTGGTTGATTATTAGTTATCCACAGTTAACCTTCCTCTATAAACTTTGAAAAGTTTTTCAACTATTCACAGATGTGAATAACCTGTGAATAATTTCTATCACACCTCGTGCAGGGAAAGGGCAACAGACCATGGAAAAAACCGCAAGTCAGCTCTGGGAAGAAACTCTATCTATCTTCAGGCAAGAAGAAAAAGATCTCTCTGATGAAATTTTTGACCTGTGGCTAAAACCAACGAAGGGTATTTCATTGGATGACCATACGCTGATCGTAGAGGTTCCAAACAAATTTTTTCAGGACTGGTTATCACAAAGAATAGAAGCGCTATCAAAATTTGCCGGCAGTGTTTGTGAAAAAGAAATAAGTATTAATATAAATATATCTCCTGCATTTAAGGAAAAAATTTCAGAGCAGCAGGAGATAGAACCTATTGCAACAACAGAAAGCGAAAGTAATTTTTTGGATGCCGAATTTAATCCTAAATACACCTTCGCAAGTTTCGTTGTCGGCCCCAGTAACCGTTTTGCTCATGCAGCAAGCGAGGCGGTCGCCAAAGACCCCGCACGAGCATACAACCCTTTGTTTATCTACGGAGGAGTAGGCCTGGGCAAAACCCATCTTATGCATGCTATAGGGAGACTCATCAAAGAGACCAGACCAAAGCTCAAGATACTTTATATTACCTCGGAAAGATTCATCAACGAGTTTATTAACTCAATAAGGTATGACAAACCTCTTGAATTCCGCAACAAATTCAGAAAACTCGATGTGTTATTAATTGATGACATCCAGTTTCTCGGCGGGAAGGAAAGTTCGCAGGAGGAATTCTTCCATACGTTTAACACATTATACGATTACCATAAGCAGATTATTGTAAGCAGCGACCGTCCGCCTAAAGAACTGCCGTCGCTGGAGGAAAGATTAATATCAAGATTCGAATGGGGACTGGTAACCGACATCCAGCCACCGGATCTTGAAACAAGAATCGCAATATTAAGAAAGAAAGCAGAAACAGAAGATATGGCGGTTCCTGATGACGTAATACTTTTCATAGCAAATAAAATAAAATCGAATATAAGGGAACTAGAAGGGGCACTGATAAGGATTGTAGCATTTTCGTCTTTAACCGGGAGCCACATAACAGTAGACCTGGCGGAGAATATCCTGCGGGATATCCTGCCCAAGGGAGAGGATAAAAAACAGATTACTCTGGAGCTAATTCAAGAGGTGGTTGCAAAGCATTTCAACCTTGACATAAAAGATATGAAAAGTAAAAGAAGAACAAATGCAATTGCCTTCCCAAGGCAAATCGCGATGTACATAGCAAGGGATCTTACAGACTATTCTTTTCCTGAAATAGGCAAAGCCTTCGGCGGCAAGGACCACGCTACTGTAATACACGGCTATGAGAAAATAAAACTGCGCATAAATAAAGATCCTTATTTCAGTGCTTTGGTAAACAAAATAATTAGAGAAATAAAAGAGTGAATTTGTTGTTACTATATTGTTGATAATGTTTAATAAAATGTTAAAAAGTCCCGGGGTTAAATAAGAACTGTTAATAGAGTAGATAATTTGTTTTGTTATCTACAGGGTTATAAATAAGAAATGCTTTTGTAAATCATATATTTTCCTGCTTATTAACATATCAGCTTGTACTACTAGTACTACTACTATTTTTTAAAAGATAATTTAAAAAAGAAAGGAGAAGGAAGATGAAGGTTACTTGTTCAAAAAGTGAGCTGGTTAAAGGGGTACAGATAGTCCAAACTGCTATTACCGGAAAAGGAGGGTTACCAATTCTTTCTAATATATTAATAGAGAGCGATGATTCTTCGCCCAACAGGTTGAAATTAGTTTCAACCGATCTTGAAGTTGGTATAAAATGTACTATAGCAGCCGATGTTGCTAAGAAAGGGGCAGTAACGCTACCTGCTAAAAAATTTGGTGATATTGTAAGAGAGCTCCCTGATAAAGATATTAAGATAGAAGTCTCAAAAGACAACAAGGTTATTATTTCGTGTGACAAAATAATATTTAAGGTTGTAGGATTACCCAAAGATGAATTCCCGATTCTACCTGAGTTCAAACACGAAAATAAATTTACGATTAAACAGGCTTTATTAAAAGATATTATAAAGAAAACGATCTTCGCGATTTCAACCGATGAGACAAGATACGTTTTAAACGGGCTTTATCTTCAGACATCCAATAATAAAATAGAGGTAGTGTCAACTGACGGCAGACGCCTTGCATATATTTTAGGCGGCGCACTCCCTAAGTCAGGCAAAAAAACAGATATCATTATTCCTGCAAAAGCTATCAATGAGTTAAATAGAATTCTCACGCGGGAAGGGGATGTGACAGTATCATTCTCAGAAAACCAGATATCCTTTGAACTGGATAACATACTTCTCCTCTCGCGACTGATTGAGGGCAGGTTCCCGAACTATGAGCAGGTCATACCAAAAAGCTCCGCCGTAAAATTAAAGATTAACACTCAGGAACTGTTAGATGCTGTAAAGAGAATATCTCTGCTTGCTCCTGAAAAAGCCGAGTCGATTAAACTGGCTCTTTCTGACAATAAAATGATGATTTCAGCTACAAGCCAGGGAGTAGGTGAAGCGGAAGAAGAGGTAGTACTCTCATATAAAGGAGATAATTTTGAAGTTGCTTACAATCCCAGGTATATAGGTGATGTGTTAAAGAATATAGAGACAGAAGCAGTTATGCTGGAATTTACCGATGCTTCGAGTCCTGCTGTAATAAAGCCTGAATTGAAAGAAAAAGAGAAGGACAAGGATAACTACCTTTGTGTGATAATGCCGATGCGCCTTTAAAATTCGTGACCCGTCGTCCATGACCCGTCATACGGAACCCAAAACGAGCCACGGGTTACAGGACACGCTTCACGACTCAAGTTAAAAAGAAGGTGATAGAAATAAATCATCTTCTTTTCATTTAAGAAAAATTGAAAAGGGCCCTTTATGAGAGAACTTAAAAGCATAAAAGGACTTGTTGAAAAAACCATACATGACATCAGCCTTGATAAAAAAATGAAGATCGCTTCAATATGGAATAAACATTTCAAGGATTATTCCAGACATACACAGCTTGTAGACCTAAACAGGGGTAAATTAAAAATACATGTTGATTCTTCCGTATGGATGCAGCAGCTTAATATGAGCAAGAAATCGATTGTCACCAAGATAAATAAACATCTTGGCGATAAAACAGTAAAAGATATCCAGTTTATAATAGGAGACATAAACAGTTAATTACGAGCTTATGGAAGTTAGCGAACGAAGTGAGTCTAACTTGCGAGGATATATTTTATGTTCCTTCATATCGGACAGCACGAAATAATTCCTTTAGATGGTATAATTGCGATCTTAAACGCTAAGCTTCATATGAAGAAGAAAAGCAATGACTGGATGCTGGGAAAGCAGATAAAAAATAAACATGTCATGGACCACAAGATTAAATCAATAATAATTATGGATACAGGAGAGATATATTTTTCCCATATAGGTTCGGAAACATTAAAGAAGAGAATTCAAAAGACACAGAAATCCGAGACTTCAAAGCGTCTTAAGGTCAGGAGCTTGAAACATTAATTTAACAATTATAACTCTTAATCAGTGTGGAGGCTGAACAATGAAAAAAACAGCAAAAGAAGCTTATGATGCCAAGAAAATCCAGGTCTTAGAAGGCCTGGAGGCCGTGAGGAAAAGGCCTGCTATGTATATTGGCAGTACAGGGGCTTTAGGGTTGCATCATCTGGTTCAGGAGGCTGTGGACAACGCTATTGATGAGGTGCTCGCAGGGCACTGCGAAAATATTGATGTGATAATCCGTCCGGATAACAGCGTTTCTATTATTGATGACGGAAGGGGGATCCCTGTAGATATACATGCGACCGAGAAGAAACCGGCAGTGGAAGTTGTTCTTACGAAGCTGCATGCGGGAGGGAAATTCGACCACAAAACCTATAAGGTTTCAGGCGGCCTTCACGGGGTGGGAATTTCCGTGGTGAATGCGCTTGCCGAATGGCTTGAGGTGGAGATCGCCAGAGACGGCAAGATCTATTTTCAAAAGTATAAAAAAGGCAAACCGCTTGCGCCATTAAAGGTAACAGGAGAAACGGATGACAGGGGGACAAAGATTACCTTTAAACCGGACGAGGAGATATTTGAGGATATAGATTTTAGCTTTGATACGTTATCCAACCGGTTGAGAGAATTGGCGTTCTTAAATAAAGGAACAAAGATTACCATTATTGATGAGCGTACTGACAAGCAGCATACCTTCCAGTATGAAGGCGGGATAATCTCCTTTGTCAAGTACTTAAACAAGAACAAGAATGTGCTCCAGGCAGAACCCATATATTTCATGAAAGAAAAGGACGATATCAGCGTGGAAGTTGCCATAGAATACAACGACGGGTTTTCAGAAAGTATTTTCTCTTTTGCCAATAACATTAATACCTTAGAAGGCGGAACGCATCTGATAGGGTTCAAAAGCGCCTTAACCAGGGTAATAAATGATTACATAAAAAGAAGCAGCAGCATGAAAGAGAAGGATAAAAGTGTAAGTCTCTCGGGCGAAGATGCCAGGGAGGGACTTACAGCTGTCATAAGCGTGAAATTAAACGAGCCGCAATTTGAGGGACAGACCAAGACAAAACTCGGCAACAGCGATGTCAAGGGAATCGTTGAATCAATAGTGAGTGACGGACTAAGCGCGTTCTTAGAGGAAAACCCCTCGATATCGAATAAAATCGTGGAGAAGGCAATCAATGCTTCCCGTGCAAGGGAAGCCGCAAGGAAAGCACGGGAGCTTGTCAGGAGAAAAGGAGCGCTTGATGTTGGGAATCTTCCGGGGAAGTTAGCTGATTGCTCCGAGAAAGATCCCTCATTGTGTGAGATTTACCTTGTAGAGGGGGATTCTGCGGGCGGCTCTGCCAAGCAGGGAAGGGATAGAACCTTTCAGGCAATTCTTCCCCTAAAAGGCAAGATATTAAATGTAGAAAAAGCGCGCCTTGACAAGATGTTAAATAATGATGAGATAAGAACAATGATTACAGCAATGGGGACAGGTATAGGCGCAGAGGATTTTAATATTGAAAAGACACGTTATCATAAAATAATAATAATGACCGATGCGGATGTTGACGGTGCACATATCCGCACACTGCTGCTTACTTTTCTCTACAGGCATATGGCCGAACTGATTACCTCAGGATACGTATATATTGCACAGCCTCCTTTATACAAGGCAAAAAAAGGAAAGATGGAAAAGTACATCCAGAATGAAGAGCAGATGGATGATTTTCTCCTTGAGAACGGAATGCAGGGAGTAACTTTATCTATGTTGCATGCGAAAAAGGAAACGAAAACATACAAAGAAGAGGAATTTAAGAAGATAATAAAGAATTTAATAGAGTTCTTAAAACTCCTTAAGAAACTAAATAAAAAAGGTTTTAGCTGGAAACATTACTTAAAGCTCAGGGATTCAGACCAGCCCAAGATGCCTTTATATAAAGTAACCGTGGAAGGGAAAGAGCAGTTTTTGTATGCTGAAAAAGAATTAAAGGCGGTAGAGAAGAAAACAGATAATATAGAAATAAAGGATTTATGGGAAATAGAAAAACTTCAGAAAACAATCGGCGAGCTGGCAAAAGAAGGGCTTGATATAATAGCTTACACACAGGAGAAAGTCAAAACCCCTGTTTACAGGATCAGAACCAAGGATGATTCATATGACTGCTGTGAGGTTGATGAACTCATACAGAAAATAAAGAGCTTGGGGAAGAAAGGATTGTCCATACAGAGGTATAAGGGTCTTGGAGAGATGAACCCCGGGCAACTATGGGAGACTACTATGAACCCCAAAACCCGCACGCTCCTGCAGATCAAGCTTGAAGACGCAGTGGAAGCAAATGCAATATTTTCAACCCTTATGGGGGACAAAGTAGAGCCCAGGCGTAACTTCATAGAAACACATGCACTTGAAGTAAAAAATCTTGATATTTAATAAATATTTATTTCTGCATTAGGAGGACATGAGTGGAAAAAGTGAATAAAGGAAAAATCTTGAGTGTTTACATTGAAGACGAAATGAAAAACTCTTATATAGACTATGCAATGAGCGTCATTGTGGGAAGGGCGCTTCCTGATGTTCGTGACGGCTTAAAGCCAGTACACCGCAGGATACTTTACGGGATGAAGGAGAGGGGTTGGTGGCATGAGAGGCCTTATGTGAAATCAGCGAAAATCGTCGGAGAAGTAATAGGTAATTATCACCCGCACGGTGATGCTGCTGTTTATGACAGCATGGTAAGGATGGTCCAGGATTTCTCCCTGAGGTATCCGCTTATCGACGGGCAGGGGAACTTTGGATCCATCGATGGCGACCCTGCTGCAGCCTACAGGTATACGGAAGCGCGTCTTGCTTTGCTGGCAGCCGAGATGTTAAGGGATATAGACAAAGATACCGTTAACCTCACGCCAACTTTCGATAACTCTATGGTGGAGCCGGTTGTGTTGCCGGCAGCTATTCCGAGTTTATTGGTTAACGGTTCTAGCGGGATTGCAGTGGGGATGGCGACAAACATACCTCCTCACAATCTTTCAGAGGTGGTTGACGGGCTCGTTGAGATGATTGAGGACCCGGAAATTGAAATTAATGACCTGATGAAGATCATAAAAGGGCCTGATTTCCCTCAAGGGGCTCTGATCTTCGGCAAGCAGGGGATAAAAGATGCGTATACAACAGGAAGGGGTTCCATTAAATTACGCTCAAAGGTGGATATTGAAGAGACAACCGGGAGCAGAGAGCGTATCGTTGTAAGGGAATTACCGTACCAGGTGAACAAATCCCAGCTGCTTGAAACAATAGCCAACCTTGTAAGGAATAAAAAGATAGAAGGGATTAGTGACCTGAGGGACGAGTCTGACAGGGACGGAACACGTGTAGTAATTGAGTTAAAAAGAGATGCCAACAGTCAGGTTATACTTAACCAGTTATTCAAGCATACGCAGCTGGAAGGTTCATTCGGCATTATTATGCTGGCGCTTGTTGACAACAGACCGCAGGTGCTGAACCTGAAGGAGATACTCCATTATTACCTGGAGCACAGAAAAGAAGTCATTACCCGCAGAACTCAATATGAATTGTCCAGAGCCGAGGCACGCGCTCATATTCTTGAGGGATTAAGGATAGCCCTTGATAATCTAAATAAGGTAATTAAAACAATAAGGGAATCACGAACGGTTGATATAGCACGTGCTGCGTTAATGAAGAATTTTAAGCTCACACGGGAGCAGGCACAGGCTATTTTAGATATGAGACTCCACCAGCTCACGGGGTTAGAAATAGAAAAGATAGAGCAGGAATACCTGGAGTTGATCAAGAAAATTGCTATGCTTAAATCTATACTCGCTAATCCCAGGAAGTTAATGGCTATCATTAAAGAGGATTTACTTAAGATCAAGGAGAAATACGGTGATTCCCGCAGGACAAAGATCGTAGCAAAGGCGGTAGATGTAGACATAGAAGACTTGATAAAAGAAGAAGATGTGGTGGTCACGATTTCTCACTTTGGGTACATAAAAAGACTTCCTGCAAACACCTATCGTTCGCAGCACAGAGGAGGCAGAGGTATTACCGGGGTTGGCACTAAAGACGAAGATTTTATTGAATATATATTTATAACCTCAACAC
>DAOVJB010000110.1 GCA_030673425.1 Elusimicrobiota bacterium
AATACTTCAGGTAATACGTCTTTTACTGACCGCCCGTTTTTCTTCACTAAAGCAACAATATATTCCCCGCGTTCTGTCTTTTTGACTTTTAAGTCTTTTACTCCAATCCCCTGACTCCTGGCAAAACCTACTGCTGCCTGCATAGGAATACCATCATTATCATACGCAACTTTCTTAGGCGGGCCAAGAACCTCATATGAAATATCTTCCTGCTTTTCAGCTACCTTCTCTACATATAGAACTAAACGTCTTGGAGTAGCAAAGACACTAATATCCTTAAACTTTATTGTCTGCTCTGTAAGTAATCTAGTCGCTAAATTGCGCATCTGTTCCAGGGCAGGGTTGATATATCCGGCCGGTATCTCTTCACACCCTATCTCTAGCAGAAGATCCTCAGGCATCCTAAACCTCCGAAATTTAGTTCATAGCTTAAATTACGTCGCCCGTCGCTCGTGTCCCGTTACCCGAAAAATTATTTAATATTTATCATTCCGCGAGTCACGGGTCACGGGTAACGAGTCACGATTTCTTTTTTAACAACGGAAATTCTTTTTCTTCTCTCTGTTTGAGAAACCCTTCAGCGCACCTGCGTGCTATATTACGAACCTTGTTGATATAGCCTGTCCTCTCGGTCACACTCACGGCTCCTCGTGCATCAAGAAGATTGAAAGTATGAGAACATTTAAGAACATAATCATACGCCGGCAAAATGAGTCCTTCATCAATAAGTTTCAAACATTCCTTCTCATATACTTCAAATAAATCAAAAAGCATCTTAACATCAGCCTTTTCAAAATTATATTGAGAAAATTCGACTTCGCTCTCATGATGAATATCAGCATATTTGATGTCATCGGCCCAGTCTATGTCAAACACACTCGACTTTTTCTGAATATACATAGCTATCCGCTCAAGACCATAGGTGATTTCACAAGATATGGGCTTTAAGTCAATGCTCCCGACCTGCTGGAAATAGGTAAATTGCGTAATCTCCAGGCCGTCTAACCATATTTCCCATCCCAACCCCCAGGCACCTAATGTGGGAGATTCCCAATCGTCTTCCACAAAACGGATATCATGTTTTTCTGGCTTAATCCCTAAACTTTTAAGACTTCTTAAGTATATCTTCTGAATATCCTCAGGGGAAGGTTTCACAATAACCTGAAACTGATAATAATGTTGCAGTCGAAACGGATTCTCGCCATACCTGCCGTCCGTAGGCCTGCGGGAAGGTTCCACATAGGCTACCTTCCAGGGTTCCGGACCGAGTACACGGAAAAAAGTAGCAGGGTTAAATGTCCCCGCACCCACTTCAATACCGTAAGGCTGTTGAATAATACACCCTTCCTGTATCCAAAAATTCTGCAGAGTACAGATAATATCCTGAAAATTCATCTTGTTTCTCCTTTAGCCTATAGCATCGCCATTTCTAATTTTTCTATGAACTCGCTTGAACTAAGTTTCCTGGACAGATGACTGTATAAATAAAAATCCAGCACTTTTTTTAATTCCCTGCGTGCCTGCTTTATAACAGGAACATATTTAATTTTAGATATGTGCGTTCTTGCTAACTTACGCAGTGCAATTATACAATCTGTGGAAATACCTATGGAATTGTAGTCCCTGAAATAACAGTGCGGGCAGAGGATTCCACCTTCACGATTACTGAACTTTGCACTGGTAAAATTTGAAGACCCACAAGAAACACAACTTCCAAGATGAAGTTTATACCCTAACGACGAAAATAAATGTATCATAAAAAATAAAACCAGGATGTGGACATCTTCGGTTTCCATCATATCAAGCACTACTTTGAGTAAACGGAATACCCTTACATTTACCTGATTTTCTCTGGTTAACTTATCTGTTAACTCAACCACTAAAGAAGCGCTTGACATCTTAATGATATCCTGTCTCAATTTATAGGATGATTTATTAAGACTGCAGCCTGTAATTGTAGCCAAGTTTCTATTCTCTTTAATGTAAAGCATTACCTCAGCTACGTTAAACATTTCCAGGCTTGAAGCAAACTTGCTTTTTATCTTACGCAATCCTTTTGCTATCGCGGGAATTTTCCCATACTGTTTCGTATATAAAGTTATTATTTTATCCGCTTCCCTTAAATTGTTAGCCTTAAGAACTATAGCATCTGCTTTATACAAAGGCATAAATACCTCTTCTTATAATAATAACGCTCTACCTAAAGTAAAATAAACCAGAACCCCTAAAATATCCGTAGTAGTGGTTACAAAAGGTCCGGTGGCTACAGCCGGGTCTATATTTATCTTCTTACATAACAGAGGTACAAAGGCACCAATAGTAGCAGCAATTATCATTGAACTACATATACCCAGTCCAACAACAGGCCCCAGGAGTCTGTATTTTAAGTCACCGTACTTAAAATATGCAACCAGCCCCAGGAGAACACCGTAAGTTAAGCCCAGTATTAATCCTATACGGATTTCCTTAAACACGGTCTGCCATAAATGCTTAACATCAATATGTCCCATAGCAAGACCCCTCACTACAATAGTTGAAGACTGCGTACCTACATTACCGCCCATTCCTAAAATAACGGGCATAAACCCGGTAAGAGCAATCACCTTCTCTAAAGTACCCTGAAAACTCCCAATCAGCCATATTGTAAATAACCCACCGAACCAACTGGCAAAAAGCCAGGGCAGGCGTATCTTGGCTATCTTAAATACCGATTTACTTACCAGCTCTTCCTCACCCGTACCGACCAGCTTCACCATATCCTCAGTAGCCTCTTGATGGATAACATCTACTATGTCATCAATGGTAATAACACCCAAAAGCGTGTTTTTTTCATCTACCACCGGAGCGGATAAAAGATCATATTTACTGAATATACGGGCTACCTCTTCCTGATCCATTTTTACATTTACCTTTATCAGTTGAACAGGTAACATAACATCCTTGATAAGCATATCAGGAGAAGTCCCGATTAATGTCTGTAAAGGAACGCCGCCTATCAAATGATGCCCCTCGTCAGTTACATATACCGTAGAGATTGACTCCACTGTATGTTTTATTTGTGTTTCCTGTACTTTAAGAAGGGCCTGTCTGGCGGTCATATGCTTTTTTAATTCTACAAACTCCGTAGTCATTAAACCGCCTGCTGTGGATTCCTCATAAGTCAATAATCTACGGACATCTTTTACTTCTTCTTCCTTCATAACTGAAAATAGTTTCTTTATAGCCTTTTCGGATAAATTATCAAATAAATCCGCACGGTCGTCAGCTGCCATATCATCCAGCACATGAGCTACCTCTGAACTTTCCAGGTTATTAATCAAGTAATTCTGTTCTTCAAAAGGCAGGTTCTCAAAGACAGCAACAGCCCTGCGGGGTACAAGAAGTCTGAAAATAAGTACCTTTTCTAAAGAAGTAAAATCCCCCCACCCGGAAGCTAAATCTATGGGATGAATCTCTTTTAGACCTTCTTTTAAACCAGCATAATCCCTATCCCTTAAGTGCTGTCTAATTTCTGGAAGAAATAAAGCTAATTCTTGATTTTTTCTCATTTGCCGTCTCCGATGAGATACTATTCTATCCTACAATTTCTTTATCTTTATCTTTTTCACCCGCCGTTTTCCAACATCTATTATTTCAATTATTAGATTTCTGTATTTCACTTCCTCGCCTAATCCGGGAACTTTCCCCATTAAATCAATAACAAATCCGCCCACTGTCTTAAAATCCACACTCGGTAAGTTTATCTTCAATTTCTCGTTCACTTTTTTAATATCTGTTTTCCCTTTTATTATAACTGTCCCTTCACCCGCAGGCTCTATACCCATCTCCTCCAGATCATATTCATTAATAATATCTCCTACAATCTCCTCAACCAGGTCTTCAACAGTCACCAAGCCCGCAGTTACTCCATATTCGTCAACTACTATGGCTATATGAAGTGCCCCTTTCTTAAACTCACGCAGGAGAGCGTTAACTTTTTTGGTCTCAGGCACATAATAAGGGGGACGTATCAAATCTTCTATAGCAACCAGTTCATTATTCCTCCAGGCATTCAACAAATCCTTAACATAAATTATTCCCTGTATATTATCCAGGTTATCCTTGTATACAGGCACCTTTGAATGCCCTGTTTCTACAATTAAGTTGATAATTTTCTCTCTATCATTATTGAGATTTACACAATCAATATCTATCCTGGGAGTCATTACCTCACGAACAATAATATCACCGAACTTAAGCACGCTATGTATCATCTCCCGTTCTTCTTTTTCTATAACGCCTTCCTTTTCGCCAACATCAATAAGCGTCATAATTTCAGCCTCAGTTATAAATGAACTCTCTGCGGATAATTTACCGCCTAGTAATTTAACCATAGGATTGGTTATAAAAACTAAACCCTTAACCAGAGGAGACATAACATAACTCATCATTACTAAACTCTTAATAGTCAATAATACAAATTTCTCCGGATTATGCTTAGCAAAAGTCTTAGGGGTTATCTCCCCGAGAATCAATATTAGTAAGGTAATAAATGCTGTTGCAATTATCACCGACAAAACTTCTCCTATATCCAGACGCAAGGCAAAATCCATGGCCATAAAAGCTGTGAGTGAAGCTGCTGCCAGGTTAACCACGGTATTTCCCACTAATATAGTAGCAAGCAACCTGTTGGGATTCTTCAGCCATACATTTAATGAAGGAGATTTTTTCTCTTCGATTAACTGTTTAAGTTTAAATTTAGGCAAGGAAGTTAAAGCTGTCTCACTACCTGAGAAAAAGCAACTCAAAAAAAGAAGTAATAATAAAACCACAAATCCTATAATTAAAGTCATATTTGTTTAAGCACCCTCCGCAGTTATTTTTTTATGCTATTAAAAAATCGTTAACTAAAAACCTGGAAAATCAACGTGGTTACACAAATACCTAACAACGCACCTACAAAAACTTCCCACCAGCTATGAACACCCCTACTTACACGACTTTGCCCTAATAGAAATGCTAAA
>DAOVJB010000056.1 GCA_030673425.1 Elusimicrobiota bacterium
CATTGATAAATTTTACTGGATACAGGAAGGAGGAGTTAATAGGAAAAAAATTTACTGAGATAATTTCTCCTCCATATATGGGATTGGTCCAGTTAATATTGAAAAAGACCCTGGATGGAAAAACTATTTCTAAAGGTGAGATGCAGATTGTAAAAGCCGATAAAACAGATTTATGGGTTGAGCTTTCAACCTCAGCGTTAAGGGATCCCGAACAAAAGGTAATCGGGCAAGTCTGTGTCCTGCGTGATATCGGTTCCCGAAAGAGCAAAGAGGCAGAACTTAAGGGTTCAGAAAAATTCCTTTCCCATTTAGTTGATAACGGAATTGATGCAGTTTATGTCTATGACAACAAAGGTAAAATTACCTTTTTCTCTAAAGGCGGAGAGAAACTGCTTGGTTGGAGGTCAGAGGAAGTCGTTGGACAAAATTTTGAGTTACTCATTGCTCCTGAGGCCTTGAACAAACTTAAAGGGCAATTATCTTCCAGACGAACTGATGAACATAGAACATATCAGACCGTACTGGTGAGCAAAGGTGGTCGCCGGATTGATGTTGTTCAGAAGGTTATACCCGTATATAGGGACAAAGAAGTAATAGAAACCTGCAGTATAATTACTAACATTACTGCTCAGCAGAAGTTACAGGCAGAGCTTGCTGCTTTAAATGAGAAATTAAACGGATTAATTAGATTAGGAAAGATGATTTCTTCCAGGACCAACCTGGAAGAAATTTTGAATTTTATAGTAGGTTCTATAACTACATTTGCTAAAGTAGATATTGCTGTCCTGAGACTTCTCAACGACGACAAGACAGAATTAATTTTAAGAACTTGTTTTGGGGCTGACAAGACTCTGCTTCCTGAAACAATTGTATTAAAAGATGTGCTTACCAAGAAGGCTTTAGATGAAGAAAGGGTCATATCCATCGGGGATATAACCGAGGAGATGGTTCTGTCTGCGGCTGAACGTGAGGTAGGGGAACCGGTGACTTCTATGTTAGCGGTTCCTTTAATTGCCCGCAAAGAAGGCAAGGGTATTCTTTACTTATACACCAGGGAATATTGCCAGTTTACCCGTCAGCAGATTGATTTAGCCTTTGCTTTTGTTAATCAGGCGGCAATAGCCATAGAGAGTGCTGTTTTGTATAGCAGGGAGCAGGAAACAATCACTAAATTACAGGACCTTGACCAGTCCAAGTCAGATTTCCTTTCCATGGTTTCTCACGAGTTGCGCAGTCCTCTGACATCCATTAAAGGGTATACAGCTCTTATTCTGGGGGGGAGGGTAGGCGACATTAATGAAAAACAAAGAAAATTCCTGGAGATTGTGGCTAATCAAAGCAATCACTTAACTAAACTGATTGGTGACCTTTTAGATCTTTCACGTATTGAGTCAGGGAAACTTATCCTGAAAAAGGATAGAGTCTCCTTAAACGTCGTTACCGAACTTGCCGCTGAAAGGTTCAGACTCCAGTTCGATACCAAAAAACTTAACTTTAGTATAGATATCCCGGATACTTTACCTTTTATCTTAGGTGATGAAGAAAGACTGTTGCAGGTTTTCAGTAACTTAATGTCTAATGCTATTAAATTCACACCTGAAAAAGGAGACGTAACAATTAAAATGTGGAAGGATGCTGATAATATACAGATTCGCTGTATTGATACCGGCATAGGCATTACTCCTGAGGCAATGAAGAAGGTTTTCTCGGAATTTTATCAGGCAGACGGTACTGCTACAAGACAAATTGGAGGAGCTGGTTTGGGACTTGCTATAGTTCAAAAGATAATTGAAGCCCATAAAGGTAAAGTCTGGGTAGAGAGTGAAGGTATTGATAAAGGAACAACGATTTGCTTAACAATCCCAGCCATGACCGGTACTGATTCACTTCCGCCAGAAGTGAAGCCTGAAGTAAAGCCAGAGGTGAAGCCTGAAGTAAAGCCAGAGGTAAAGCCAGAAGTAAAACCTGAGGTAAAACCAGAGGTGAAGCCTGAAGTAAAACCAGAGGTGAAGCCTGAAGTGAAACCAGAAGTGAAACCAGAGGTGAAGCCTGAAGTAAAACCAGAGGTAAAGCCTGAAGTGAAACCAGAAGTGAAACCAGAGGTGAAGCCTGAAGTAAAACCAGAGGTAAAACCAGAAGTGAAACCAGAGGTGAAGCCAGAAGTAAAACCTCAAGTAAAACCAGAGGTGAAACCAGAGGTGAAGCCAGAGGTAAAGCCAGAAGTAAAACCTGAAGTAAAACCAGAGGTGAAGCCAGAAGTAAAACCTGAGGTAAAACCTTTACCTGAAAAGAAAAAGACTGTTCTTGTTGTAGATGATGATAAAGAAGCACTGGAATTATTAAAGATTTATTTAACTGATGCAGGTTATAATATCATTGAGGCTTTAGGCGGCTATCAAGCAGTTGTGTTGGCCCAGAACCAAAAGCCTGATTTGATAAGTTTAGATGTTAAATTGCCTGATATAGACGGAATACAGGTACTTGAGTTGTTAAAGAAAAATGACACAACTAAAAATATCCCAATAATGGTTGTCTCTATTGTAGAGGATATGCATGAGGAGATGTCGCGTCTTGGAGCAGCTGATTATTTAGTTAAACCTGTTGACAAAGATAAATTCCTGGCAACCGTAGATAAAATTTTAGGTATGAAAAAATAGCAGATTATGAACTTATTATACTATCCATATTTAAGATAAAAGAGTTAATAAAAGAAATCGAAGAAGTTCTGAGGGGGGTAAAAAATGGCACAAAAGATTTTGGCTATTGATGATGAAACATTAATTTTGGATTTAGTCAAAATTGCCTTGGAGACAGAAGGATATGAGGTAATTACGGCAGAACGGGGCTCCGTCGGCTTGGAAAAAGCCTTTGCTGAAAAAGTAGATTTAATTCTTTTGGATTTTATGATGCCTGATATAAGCGGGTTTGAAGCCTGCAGGAGGCTTAAAACCAATCCGGCAACGAGCAATATTCCAATCGTGGTTCTAACAGCTAAGGTTTCCGATGATGACATAAAGAAAATAATGGAGACAGGAGCGATTGATTATATGACTAAACCCTTTGATCCTTTACAATTGGGTGACAAGGTTAAAGAAATACTTAAAAAACAGGGCTAGCAGGAAGGAGAAATTAAGGTGGCCGGTGAAAAAATACTTGTTGTAGATGATGATCCGTTTATAATCAACCTGGTTGTTTATAACCTGGAACAGGAAGGGTACAAAGTGCTGCAGGCTACCAACGGTCTGGAAGCGCTGGAGAAGGCACGCAGGGAAAAGCCGGATCTTATAGTTTTAGATATTATGCTCCCCAAAATGGACGGATATAAAGTATCGCGTATTCTTAAGTTTGACAAGAAGTATAAAGGTATTCCAGTACTAATGCTTACCGCAAAGGCCCAGGAAGTAGACAAGGAAACAGGGATGGAGACAGGAGCAGATATTTACATGACCAAGCCTTTTGAACCTGAGACGTTGATAAAAAAAGTCAGGGATCTTTTAGATAGAACGAAAGGGGAAAAGAAATAATTTTCTATGCCCAAACCAGAAAAGAAAAAATTAGGCGAGATGTTGAAAGAGGCGGGACTAGTCTCGGACGCACAGGTAAAAGAAGCCCTGAAGATACAGAAAGAAACAGGTGAACGCCTGGGTAGAATTCTGGTCAAACAGAATATTATTACAGAGGACAATCTGGTTACTCTATTGTCAGAGCAGCTGGGGATTCCCCGTGTAAATCTGAGTGATTATCTTATTGACCCCGAGATTATTAACCTGGTTTCTGAAGAGCTGGCAAGGCGGTATTATTTAGTTCCTTTGTTTAAGGTTGGGGATGTGCTGACCGTGGCGATGAGCGATCCCTCTAATGTTTTTGCGCTTGATGAGGTCGGTTTCAAAGCGGAGTGTGCGGTTGAGCCGATACTGGCAACAGAGACTGAAATTAAACGCGTTATAGACCAGTACTATGGAGTAGTCGGTTCAATAGAGGATGTCATAAAAAGCATTGATGCCAAGGGGCTGGGTTTAGATGATGCAAATATTGAGGCTGTGAGGCTCCAGGGTATCGCCGAGGAAGCCCCTGTAATAAAACTGGTTAATTTGATTATTATGCAGGCTATAAGGGAAGGCGCAAGCGACATTCATATAGAGCCGGAAGAGGATATATTACGTACACGCTTTAGGATAGACGGTGTGTTAAGCGAAGCAGCTACAACGCCGAAGGACCTGCAATCAGCGATTGTTTCTAGGATAAAGATTATGTCTGAACTGGATATTGCTGAAAGAAGGATTCCGCAGGACGGACGCTTCCAGATTAAAGTGGAAAACAGAGATATTGACCTTCGTGTTTCTACATTTCCTACCGTACACGGGGAAAATGTAGTAATGCGAATTCTAGATACTTCAAGCGTATTATTTGGCATAGAGCAACTCGGTTTTTCAGCCGAGATGCTGAGACAGTTTGAGGAAATTATAAGAAAGCCATACGGGATAGTTCTGGTTACCGGGCCTACAGGGAGTGGGAAAACGACCACTCTTTATGCGTCTTTGAATACTATTAACACAATAGATAAAAATATTATTACTGTTGAGGATCCGGTAGAATACAGACTTAAACTTATCCGCCAGTGCCAGATTAATCCCAAGGCAGGGCTTACCTTTGCCACAGGCTTAAGGTCAATTTTAAGGCAGGATCCTGATGTAATAATGGTCGGAGAAATCAGGGATTTAGAGACAGCTGAGATTGCCATCCAGTCTGCGTTGACAGGACATTTGGTGTTCAGCACACTTCATACCAATGATGCTGCTTCAACCGTGACAAGGTTAATGGATATGGGAGTGGAGCCTTTTCTGATTTCCTCCTCGTTAACAGGTGTGGTTGCCCAGAGGTTGGTCCGTACAATATGTGATGATTGTAAAACCTCATACAAACCTCCTGCTAAAGCACTTAAGCAGCTGGGAATGGAAGAGACCCAAGATGTTACGTTTTATAAAGGTGAGGGCTGTAAGAAATGTCATAACAGCGGGTACAAAGGTCGGATAGGGCTTATTGAGCTACTCCATCTTAATGAAGCTCTCAGAGAACTAATTGTAGCTAAAGCATCGGCTGATGCAATTAAAAAAACTGCTATAGAAGCCGGGATGAAGACCATGAGAGAGGATGGATTCAAAAAGGTTTTAAACGGGGTCACCACTATAGAGGAAGTTTTAAGGGTTACCCAGGAATTGTAAGCAAAGCTGTATGCGGAGGTAAAATGCCGGTATTTGTTTATAGGGCGCGGGATAATACGGGCAAGCAGGTAAAAGGACTTATGCAGGCTCATTCTGTAGGTGAGTTGAGTAAGAAACTGACCGATCTTGGTTATTTAATTACGGATATAACGGAGCAAAAAGGGCCTATTATTAACCTTAAAGGCTTTCAGGATAAATTTACAAGGATTAAAATAGATGACATCATAATGATAAATATCCAGTTAGCTAATATGATTGCTTCCGGACTGACGTTGCTCACGAGCCTGAGGACTTTAATAAAACAGATTGAAAACAGATACTTAAAAAGAGTTATTGAGGATGTGCACAGAAGTGTTGAGATGGGAAGCACTTTTTCTGATGCGGTAGCAAAGCATTCCAAGGTTTTCTCACCTTTATTTGTAAATATGATTCGTGCAGGAGAGGCAAGCGGTACGCTGGATGTTGTGTTAAACAGACTTGCGAAATTCGCCGAGGCCGACGCGGAATTAAGACAAAAGGTAAAAGCCGCTTTTATATATCCTATTATCCTGGTTGTAGTAGGGTCTATGGTGGTCATTTTCATGATAACCTTTGTTTTGCCAACTTTTGTAGAAATATTTACAAAGGCAGGCATACCACTGCCTTTGCCTACAAGGGTGCTACGTGCTATCAGTATTATACTTAGGAAGTACTCATACCTGGTATTGGCTGTAGGATGCGGGTTAGCTTTTGCCTTTAAGAGTTATGTAAAAACCAGCATGGGCAAATTGCAGTTTGACAGATTCATGTTAAAGATACCTGTAGTAGGACTCCTGATACGCAAAATTGCTATTGCCAGGTTCACCCGCACGCTGGCAACACTTATATCAAGCGGCGTTCCTATCCTGCAGGCGCTGGGGATAGTTGAGAAGGTTGTTGGGAACGAGGTCATCTCCCGGGTGATCAAGAGTGTTCACGACGGGGTGAGCAAGGGAGAAAAAATCGCACAGCCCTTGAAAATTAGCGAGGAATTTCCTGCTGATACCATTCAGATGATAGCCGTCGGAGAGGAAACAGGAAACCTGGACGGAATGTTAAACAAAATATCAGATTTCTATGAGGTTTCTATTAATTACAGTATAAAGAGATTAACCGCATTACTTGAACCTGTTTTTTTGGTAATCATGGGTGCTGTAGTTGGTTTTATAGTCTCTTCATTGCTGTTGCCGATGTTTGACCTGATGAAGACAATTCAAAGGTAAAAAAACAGCTTGGAATTGACGGTAAAAAAGTGTCTGGTTCCCTTGCCGGGGCTACAATTTAGTGCTATACTTATAGTGTGAATATATCGGCTAAAAAGAGAATAATCTTTCGTGATTTTGGAGTATAAACAGGAAGGAGGTGAAGAATATGCTAAAGAGGCAAAGAGGATTTACCTTAATAGAACTACTTATCGTTATGGCGGTAATCGCTATACTGATAGGGATAGCTCTTCCTAGATTCAGGGGTATGCAGGATGAAAGTAATTTAGCCAGGGCAAGGTCAGAACTCCGGACATTACAGACAGCAATAGAGTCATTTTATATAAACTCAGACCCCAAGGCTTATCCTGATTTTGATAGTGGAAATACAGCATGGCAGGGTGCGCTTACAGGGGCAAGCCCTCAGATTATTTCATCAGTATTATATGATCCGTTCGGACTAACAACGACCACCCAGTATAGATATGATGCATCAGCTAACCTGCAGTATTATATTGCCTGGAGCAGAGGTGTAAACAGGGAAAACCATGTGCTATATATAGGGAATACTGGGACTATCAGCGGAACCCAGGGCACCAAGATTTTTGTGAGTAACACACTGTAATTGTTAATACCTTAGGTAGTCAAAACAGATCCTCAAGGGATGATATTGTTGTCTCTTGAGGGTCTGTGATGGACAAGGAGTAAAAAGGTTATGCTTCTTAATATGAGAAAAGAAGCAGGCTTTACCATGGTAGAAATAATGTTGACCGTAGTGGTTTTAAGCCTCGGAGCCATGTTGTTGGCGAAGGGCTTAAGCACCGGTACAACAGCAGATATAGATACGGAAAATAGGGTTATTGCCTTAAACTTAGTAGTAGAAAAACTTGAGGAATTGAAGTACAGAGCAAGTTTAGATTTTAACCATTCAGAATTAAGTCCAGGGACTCATACGGAGAATCAGGTTGCCTTAGGTTTTGAAACTAATGACGAGAGAAACTGGGTAAGGGAATGGGTGGTAGGTAATTATCCGGGTTGCAGTATTAATGAATTAAAGGATGTAAGAATTACGATTAGCTGGACACATAAGGGAGAAACCACACGATTAGATGTCGAAGCTGAAACCTTAATTGTTAATATTGCCTGGGCTGGAACTTAAC
>DAOVJB010000128.1 GCA_030673425.1 Elusimicrobiota bacterium
AGCAAAGCCCTTGCAACTATTGTTTTAACCCGTGTGACCAATCCACTTGCTTATGGCGTAGTTATAACTGATAAGAACGGGAAAATAGAAAAATTCTTGGAAAAACCCGTTTGGGGAGAAGTTTTTAGTGATACGGTAAATACGGGAATCTACTTACTGGAACCGGAGATTTTGAAATATATTCCTTCTGGCAAAGAGTTTGATTTCAGCCGTAATCTATTTCCTTTATTATTGAGTAAAAATTTACCTTTATATGGTTATATTGCCCAAGGCTACTGGCGTGATATCGGCAATTTAGCGGAGTATCGTCTGGCGCATCTGGATATATTAAAGGGAGAAGTCAGGGTGAATACTCCCGGTGATAAACTGGATACTGTAGGTAAAGATATATGGGTCGGTAAAAACAGCAGGATAGAACGTTCAGCCACCTTAAAAGGCGGTGTGGTAATAGGTGAGAATTGTATCATAGGTGAGAATGCTTTTATATCAGATTCGGTTATAGGTGATAATAGTATTGTGGAAGAAGGTGCAAGTATTGTTAAATCCGTAATCTGGAGTGATACACATATAGGAAGAAAAGCAGAGTTAAGAGAGAATATAATAGGTAAAGGTGTTGATATAAGGGCAAAGGCATTTATCCAGGACGGAGCTGTAATTGCTGATAAATGTGTAGTGGGAGAAGAAAGTCGTGTAAAAGCAAATGTTAAAATGTGGCCCAATAAAATAGTGGAAAGTGGAGCAACGTTATCCAGCAGTCTTGTTTGGGGTGGAAAATGGACAAATAAACTTTTTGGCGCTTACGGTATAACAGGCCTTGCTAATATTGAAATGAGTCCCGAGTTTGCTGCCAAGCTGGGGGCTGCCTATGGTGGATATCTTGGCAAGGGGAGTTGTGTTGTAACTAGTCGTGATACCCATAAAACCTCCAGAATGATAAACCGTGCTATAATAAGCGGGCTTCTTTCCAGCGGTGTTGATGTTAAGGATTTAAGGGATGTTCCCATACCGGTAATGCGTTATACGGTTGGTAAGAGGGGAGAGAAGGGAGGAATCCATACTCGCAAATCTCCTTATGATCCCCAGCTTATTGATATAAAGTTTTGTGATGCCGGAGGAATTGACTTATCTGCAGCGAAGGAAAAAGCTGTTGAGCAGCTCTTTTTCAGGGAAGATTTCTATAGGGCTTCGGTAGAGGAAACAGGAGAGCTAACATTTTTCACTAGAGTTATTGAAAGTTATAAAGAAAACTTTTTGGATTATATAGATACAGAAACAATAAAAAAAGCAAATCTAAAAATAGTAATTGACTATGCCTTCGGTGATTCTTCAACGATCTTTCCTTCAATCCTGGGGGAATTAGGATGCGAAGTAATCGCTCTTAATGCTTATCTGGATGCTACTAAGATTACAAAGACTGCTGAAGAATTTTCCCAAGCACTGAAACAATTGTCAGATACCGTCATATCTCTTGATGCTGACGCCGGTTTTCTTTTAGATACCGGGGCGGAGAAAATATTTATCTCAGATGAGAAAGGTAATATATTAAAAGATGAGCTTTCCATGGCAGTTGTTTCTCTTTTGGTATCAAGATCACTTAATAAGAAGGGTAAGATTGCTGTTCCTGTTACTGCATCAAGGGTAATTGAGAAGATAGCCAAACAATATAATATAAAAGTAACAAGAATCCCGGTTTCAGCTCGCTTGATTATGGCAGTGGCAGCTAAAAAGGAAGTTGATTTCTTAGCCGATAATTCCGGAGGTTTTATCTTTCCACAGTTTCTGGGTGCGTTTGATGCAATGTTATCAGTAACAAAAATTTTGGAGTTGATGGCAAAACAGAATATAACCCTGAATAAATTAGTAGAAGAGGTCCCCGCCTTTAACGTTCTCCATGAAAGAGTACCTTGTAGCTGGAACAACAAGGGTATGGTTATGAGGAATATTATCCAGATGGCAGGAGATGAAAAATTGAAATTCGATTCCTTAGAAGGCATTAAAATCTATGATGGGCAGGATTGGTGTTTGCTTTTGCCGGATGCTGACAGGCCTTTTTTCCATATATATGCGGAGACAACTTCTTCGTCAAAAGCCCAGGGTTTAATTGAAAAATATAAACAGAAGATTGCCGATTGGCAAGGTAAATAATATAAAAAAGATGTTGGGGTAATTAGGAAGATATGCAGAAGATTAAATTTGGCACAAGTGGCTGGAGAGCCGTAATATCAGATGAATTTACATATGAAAATGTAAAAATTGTTACACAGGCAATAGCAGAACATATTAAGTCGTTAAAGTCTAAACGCTCAGTCTGCAGTGTAATTGTAGGCTATGATACGCGTTTTCTGTCCGAGGATTTTGCTCTTACTACCAGTAGAGTTTTAGCAGCAAACGGCATAAGAGTACTGCTTACAAAGAGAGACGTTCCTACTCCGGTTATTGCTTATGAGATTATACGCAGAAAATTGGATGGGGGTATTAATTTTACCGCGAGTCATAATCCTGCTGAGTATAATGGAATAAAATTTTCCAGTGATTGGGGAGGTCCTGCTTTACCTAGAACGACTGGAGATATTGAAAAAAGATGCCGCTCTTTAATTATTAACCGTAAGTTGCCTAAAGAGATGCCCTTGGATGAGGCAATAAGAAAAGAACTTATTCAATATATAGAACCTCGCTTAACCTACATTAAACGCTTGAAGCAATTGGTTGACTTAAAAGCTATAAAAAAGGCAAAGTTGAAATTCATCGTGGACCTTATGTACGGGACAGGAAGATGCTATCTTGATTCTATTTTGTTTGAGACAGGATGCAAGGTCAAGGTTCTGCATGACTGGAGGGATGTTCTTTTTGGCGGTTCTTCTCCTGAGCCGGCATTAAAAAATTTGACAGAACTTCTTAATGTTATGAAAAAAGATAAATATAATATAGGATTGGGTGTCGACGGGGATGCTGACAGGTTTGGTATCATAGATAGTGACGGAAGTTTTATTTCTCCTAATCAGGTGCTTGCGCTTTTGACTGACTATTTGATTAAGACTAGGAATTCCCGCGGTATGGTAGCGCGGTCTGTTATGACAAGTTCTTTTGTTGATGCTGTAGCTAGAAAACACGGGATAGAGGTAAGGGAAACTCCGGTTGGATTTAAGTATATAGGTGATATCCTGGTAAATGAGGATATGATTATTGGAGGGGAAGAGAGCGGAGGTCTTACGGTTGGAGGCCATATACCTGAGAAAGATGGAATACTTGCTTGCCTGTTAATGGCCGAGATGGTCGCGGTAGAGAAAAAGAGTATAAGGAAAATTTTACAGGATTTATATAAACAAGTAGGAACCTTTTTAAGTGATAGGATTAATGTCAGGTTAACTCCAGAGAGGATGGAGAAGTTAAAATCAAGATTAAAAAATAATCCTCCGGATAAAATTGCTGGATTAAAGGTAAAAGAACTGATTACTATTGACGGGTTCAAGTTTATCCTTGATGATAATAGCTGGACGGGGATAAGACTATCCGGTACGGAGCCTGTAGTCAGGATATATGTTGAAAGCAACACTAAAGCTAAGATAGCAAAACTTAAAGGAGCAGCGGAAAAATTAGTTAAATAAAAGGTATATATAAAGATGAACATAAACATGAAGAAGACTTTCTGGATAGTTTTTGCTGTTGTTACTGTTTTGAGGTTGCTGATAATCGCTAACCTTGGACTTGGCGATGATGAAGTTTATCACTGGGTATGGGGGAACCATTTAGCGTTAAGTTACTATGACCACCCGCCTATGGTCACATATCTTATCTGGTCTTTGACATCACTTCTGGGTGATACTGCCTTTGCTGTTCACCTTGGTGCCCTGCTTTGCGTAACTGCTTTTACGTTAATTATCTATTTCTGGGTAAAGGAGATGTTTTCTCAAGAGGAAGCCGCATGGGGAACACTGCTTATTATTTTTGCGCCCATTTTTTTTATAGGCGGTGTAATTATTGCTCCTGACAGTCCCCTTGGATTATTCTGGGTGTTAACACTCTGGTTAGTCTGGCGGGCATTAAAATATAATAAATCTTTTTATTGGTATTTAGCAGGGATATCAGCTGGTCTGGGAGCATTGAGTAAATATAATGCGCTTATATTGCCAGGACTTATTTTACTTTATTTGATTTTCTCAAAGGAGCATAGATTCTGGCTTGGGAAAAAAGAGCCCTATATAGCTTCTATAATGATGCTCGTTATTTTTTCACCTGTGGTTGTTTGGAATGCTCACAATCAATGGGCTTCTTTTTATTTCCAGTTCAT
>DAOVJB010000135.1 GCA_030673425.1 Elusimicrobiota bacterium
CTATAGCCAGTTCGGGTAACTCTTCAGTTTCACTTTTTATAACCTTAAGGAAATCTTCCTTACCGAAGTACCTTACATTGACTCTTTCTATATTTACAACCCGCTTATCCTGCCGCAAGTTCCAGTCAAGCTGGCCATAACCTACATCTATTGCATAAACCAGCCTGGCCCCGTTCTTTAGGAGGCAATCAGTAAATCCGCCTGTAGACGCTCCTACATCAAGACATATCTTATCTTTTACATCTATCTTAAAATGTTGTATTGCTTTTGCTAGTTTAAGCCCTCCGCGGGAAACATAGGGAACGCTTTTGACTTTCAATTCTATTTTCGCATCATCTTTTACTAAAGTTCCGACCTTGGTGATTTTCTGCCCGTTAACAAAAACATCACCGCTCATAATAAAAGCTTTTGCCTGTTCCCTGCTTTTTACCAGCCCCTTCTTTACTAAAACTTTATCCAATCTCTCTTTTTCCATATATAGAACACTTTATTCCTGCACAAATTCCTTTATTCTTTGTTTTATCTTATCCTTTGTCAACCCGTATTTCGCCCGTAAAATCTCACAGCTCCCGTGTTCGATAAACTTATCCGGCAACCCTATACTTTTCACCTTGATATTATAATCACCGAGTAAATCTCTTACAGCACTCCCAAATCCGCCAGTTAAAGCATTCTCTTCAATAGTCACTACTTTGCCGGTTCTTGTGGCTAATTTAATTATCAGGTCCTTATCCAGAGGCTTAACAAACCGCACGTTAACTACAGTTGCATTTATCCCTTCTTTTTGTAATTCCCTGGCTGCCTCCAGTGTAGCATAAACAGGCTTTCCGACACTAAATATGACAATATCTTGTCCTTGTTCCAACACTTCGGCTTTTCCTACCTCTAAAACTTTAAGCTCTTTGTCTAGCTTAATACCTTCGCCCTGTCCTCTCGGATAACGTACCGCTACAGGACAATCTAAATCGACCGCTGTTTTTAACATATGCTGTAATTCATTTTCATCTTTAGGTGCCATTATGACTAAATTAGGTATCATACTAAGATACGATAAATCAAAACTTCCCTGGTGCGTAGCTCCGTCCTCACCGACTAATCCTCCCCTGTCAATAGCAAAAACTACATGCAAGTTCTGAAGACATATATCATGTATAATCTGGTCAAGCGCTCTTTGTAAGAACGTAGAATAAATTGCAACCACAGGTTTTAATCCTGAAACAGCAAGCCCGCCAGCAAAAGTAACAGCATGCTGTTCAGCAATACCAACATCAAAAAATCTTTTCGGAAATGCTTGAGCAAAATCATCCAACCCTGTACCGCTGGACATAGCCGCAGTTATCCCTACAATTTTTTTATCTTCCTTGGCTAACTTAATTAATGTCTTACCGAATATCTCCGTATAAGTAGGCTGTTTCTTATCTTTTTCAGGCTCCCCTGTTAATACATTAAACTTACCTATACCATGAAAAAGGGTTGCTCCTTTTTCAGCCGGTTTGTACCCTTTACCCTTCTTGGTAATAACATGGATAAACACAGGCCCTTTCATATCTTTTATTGTCTTAAACATTTCTATCAGCCCGAAGAGGTCATGCCCGTCAAAAGGCCCAAGATACGCAAAACCCATCTCCTCAAAAATCATTCCGGGAAAAAGCAGGACCTTTACTCTTTTAGCTACAGTGGTTAACTTTACACCCATTGTTGACATTCTGGTTAAAAATCTCTCTGCACGCTTGGCTAATTTTTTATATACTCCAGCTGTCGTTATCTTGGTTAAATAACCCGCAATAGCCCCTATCTTTCGTGAAATAAACATTTCGTTATCATTTAAAACAACAATTAAATCTTTTTCCAGATGCCCGGCATTGTTCAACCCTTCAAAAGCCTCTCCACCAGTAAAAGAACCATCACCAATAACAGCAAGAATCTTACGTGATTCCCCCTTCAGGTCCCTGGCAACAGCCATACCTAGGGCTGCTGATATTGCAGTTGAGCTATGCCCCACCCCAAAAGCATCAAAAGGGCTTTCTTCCATCCTTGGAAAACCGCTTATACCTTCATACTGTCTTAACGTAGAAAATTGATCACGCCTGCCGGTAATCAGCTTATGTGTATATGCCTGATGTCCCACGTCCCAGACAATCTTATCTGTCGGAGCATCAAAAACATAATGTAAAGCCAACGTCAGTTCTACCGCTCCAAGACTCGAGGCCAAATGCCCGCCTGTACGGGATACAACATTAATGATTTTTTCTCTTATTTCATCAACCAGAGTCAACAATAATTTCTTCTTAATCAGTCTTAAATCAGCTGGTCTATCAATTTTCTCCAAAACTGCCATTCAATCTACCCCTCACCCTCAATACGATGCCTTTTTGCAAGAAGCACTATATCGCGTAATTCCTCAGGATTCTTGGCACGTAACCAGTTCTTATCAAAATCCTCATCATGTACGATTTGTGCAATCGCCGATAATGCACGCAAATGGAAACGCCGTTCGTCACGCGAACCGACTAATATGAATACAGCATAAACAGGAGCCGCATCCTCACTAAAACTAATCCCTGCCTCGCACCGTGCCATAATCAATTCAAATTTATTTTCACCAGGAATAGTTATATGCGGGATTGCTAATCCGGGTCTTATCTCTGTTGTGGATTCTTCCTCACGCAAAATAAAAGAATCAAGTAATTGTTTCTCATCAATATTTAGTTTCTTTGAAAGCTTCTTTGCAACAATTTTGAAAAATTCATCATATCTAAGAGGTCTCCCCAAATCGATTATTTCACATCTTTTTACTAATTCATCAAATCGATCTTCAACTATTTTATCACGCTCTTTTAAGATCTCACGTAGTTCGGCACCTAACGAGTCACCTGCCATCTCCTTGGAAGTAACACGTTCAACAATATGTATTAAAGCGGCTTTACGCATACTGCCTTCACGAACATAAAGTTTATACCACAAGACACTAACAATAAAGAACAGGCCTGTTGCAATAAGCGCGACCTTTCCCATCTGGTATAATATAAAGCCATACGCGATAACTCCTGCTATATGTATCCATGGATATAGCGGTGAAGAAAACGTCGGTTTATAGTTTAAGATTCTCGACTCACGCATAATAATTGAAGCAAGAATTACAAATAGAAATAATATAATCTTCATAGTAGAGGCAACTTTCACAAGATTCTCAAGGTTAAGAAATAGTATCATTACTATCATGAAAATTGCTGTGAATATTATAGAAACATGCGGAGTGTCAAAGCGCTTGTTCACTCCTGCAAAAGATTCCGGTAAAAGCTGATCACGGCTCATCGCCATAGGAAAACGTGAGGCACATAGTATTCCCGCATTAGCAGTACTTACAAAAGCAAGTATTCCCGCAATTGCCATAATCACAAGACCAATATTCCCGTATATCTTATATCCTCCTGCTGATAAAGGGGTAAGGGAATTTGCGAATTCCCTGCCGTCAAGTAAACCTACAGTTACAAAAATGCTCAACACATAAAGCAAAAGAACTACACAGAATGCTATTATCATCCCGTAACTAATATTTTTGGTAGGATCCTTGACTTCTTCAGCTACGCTTGCAGCTTTTGTAATCCCTCCGAATGATATAAAAACCATACCGACCGCAGCAAAGAGTGTACGTATATCAAATGGTATAGAATGGGCAACCTTGCTCACATTGATCACTTCCAACCCACGTAAGATATAAAGGAGCAGCAAGGTAATAAGCAGTATCACAAGTGTATTTTGAAATCTACTGGTGAATTTAACACTTATCAGGTTAAGAACTGCAAAAAATATACAAAATATTATAGCAATGATTTTAATCTGCCATGCAGTAATACCAGGATTAATCAATGTCGCAAAAACACCAATGCCGACTAATGCAAATGCACTTTTTAGGCTAAGGGAAACCCAGCTGGCAAACCCTCCTATTGTTCCTGCTACTGACCCCATGCTTCGTTCGATAAAGAAATAATCCCCACCTGCTTTAGGCATAGCAGTGGAAAGTTCTGCCTTGGCAAAAAGAGCGGGTAAAACCAATACAC
>DAOVJB010000156.1 GCA_030673425.1 Elusimicrobiota bacterium
GAATAAATCAGGTATATATTCATCGGGATTAGAAACTGTTCCTTGATCTGGCCGTTTTTCTTTAAATTCCTTTATTTTTTCTTTTATACAAGAAGGTAGTTTATTCTCGGCAAGCGCGCCTATTATCTCTTTCGCCCTCTTAATATCCCTACCTGCCTCTATATTTTCTCCTCCATCACCACTAATCTCCTCCACCAACTGCTCAACAAACGCTTCATAAAAGGCTTTTATCTCTTCCCGAATTTTTTCAGTCGAATGGTCAAACTCAAGCAATACTGTGGGTGAAACCTGGGCTGTACGCTGAATATTTGGAAAGGTCATAGAATCATTTGTCTGATGTATATTCGCGCCATTGACATTAGCATACGCCTGATTTTCTGTTATATCTTCAAACGGCTCATTGTATAACTCGTCTTCTCCCAGGAACCTTCCGTTTAAGAAAATATTTATACTCTTATTTCCCAGGAGCGGTTTCTCAGGATCAGTAGAATAAGCCAAAGTTGCTTCATGTCCTTTATGCGCCCTCCCGGGATAGAGGCCTATTTCTATAATCCAGCCGTATTCTTTTACTAATCGAGTAAGGTAGGTTTCATTTCTCAATTTTTTAGCAAAAGAAAATGTATCATCTGTTCCCGCAAAAATATTTAAACGGTTGCGGCCTTTCAGTATACCCTTTTTAACGAACAGTTTTACTAATTCACGGCCTTCTTCCTTCGCTTCCTCAACGGCGTTTACAGGTTTTTGTTTCTCTTTGGCGCCGACTGCTTCGGTTTTCTCATTTCCGGGATATCCAGCGCTTAAAAGAATATCTGTTTTGCCTATTCCAATAAGGTCTCTCAAGTATCTCTTTGTGGTCTCTTTCCATTTTGCCACATACGATGCTGTGAGGTCTCTTACTACCTTAACATTAGGGTTGGAATTCGCGTCCACCCGCAATAAGGTTGTAAACACGGTAACAAAATCCGTCCACAAAATATCAAACCCAGCCTGCTGTACGGGACTCATCCCTTCAAACTTAGATGATTCCCGCGTATCAATAGTAAAGGTCATTACCGGCATTATTTGTTTTAATTCTTCTATCTTTGCTGATTCTTTCTCGTAATTATTAGAAGCTTTATCTATTTGTGCCATTGCGATCATTCTTTTCCCTGCAGGGCTCCCTGCCAAATTGGTGAGAACATAATCCGGATCCAGAACAAAATCATGCGCTCCCACTGAGATAACATCTTCTTTGTTGCTGCCTTCCATAATATACTGTTCCCAGGCTGTTCCGCTCAACCTTAGCTGTTTAGAGTTCGATATAAGTTCTATATGTTCTACATCTAATAACCTCATCGCCGCGTGGAGGAATTTCCCGCACCCTACCGCTAAACTGCCTTTATTAGCAAAATCATTGGCTACGTCAAATTTATGATGCAGATTCGCGAATACTTTTGAATCCATTCGCGACAGGAACTTACCGATTACGGTTAAAACCGTATAATAAATAGTTGTTTTTCTATGCATATTCCTTCCGCCAATATCCGGGCTCATTCCTATAACCAAAGACGGATCTCCTGCGGCATTGGCTATATCAACCAGCGCCCCTCCATTAGCCAGGGTAATTACTGCTTTTATTCCCTTAACTACCAGCCGCATTGCCGCCTCTACACCCTCCCATGTACTGCCTGAACGTGAAATATTAATAGTTAAAAGAATCTTCCTGCTAAACATACTAAGCACTAACTTAACCAAAGCACTGGCAGTAATCACATGGTACCAAACCGGCGCGCTTTCAGGCCTGTTTCTGTTATACATCTCAACATAAGACCACATAAACTGGTCATTTGCCCCTATGCCGTTTGTTATTATTACTCCGTTTGACGGTTTCCCGTTTTCTTCCCATTGTTTCTCAGTAAATTCCTGTATTTTCTCATACCACTCTTTCAGGAAGTAATCATTAAAGAACTGTTCAATCGTCTGCCGTGTCCCTGTTCCCCGATAATTAAATCCGCCCCGCGCCATGTCTTCCATAACCGCGGCCTGATATTCTAAAAGCGCTTCCTTAGCCTCTTTACTGACTAAAGTGTTAGGAGGCAAGCTAAAGGATACTTCCACACCGTTTTTCCGGTAAAATTCGACCATTTCAGACTCAATAATATCTTCTACTTTTAACTCTATTTTTTCTTCTGACTTTAGCTCAAGAGCCCGGTTTAATTTCCAGAGGGTGGCAAGAATTAAGAAAAGGTTATTTTTCCTTAAAATATCTACTACTTCTTCCTGAGTCTGAGTCGAATTTACTGATAGTTTTTTAATAAACTCATCAACTCTAATAGAGTTCAAAATTATTCTTTCGATTCGTACCATTACCAAATCAACCATTGCCGGATTACTGGATGACGCAACCTGCAGTTCAATGAATTCATTTAGCTTAGCTGTATTGAAGAAATCCCCAATAAGTTCATAGCCTTCTTTGCCTTCACTTGCAGCAAGGCCTGCCTCAACCATATTATCCCTGGCCGGCCCTTTCTTTATCCCCACTGTCTCGGCAAAATCATTTAAAAGCATGGTCTTGTTAATACTATCCGCTATTGCTCTTTGTGCCTGCGATTGGGCTATTCCCAAGACTTCTGCCAGCGCTTTCATCTGGGTTTCTATTATTGCAGCCTCGCCCCCGTCACACTTCTCCTTTATTAACGAAGGTATACCTTTTGTGCCTCCGTCGGACTGTTCATTAAAACACTCTTTCCACCTCCCCATTACTGCATCTATCTCCCCTTCAAAAACCGGTTTCAGCTCCTCATTATGCCTTACTTCCTGGGAACTAGTTCTTTCGTCAACCCCTAACAAATGCGCGAATATCGCCCTGAAAAACCTTCTCTTCTCACATTCTATTTTTGTGCTAACCAGATATTTTTTACCATCTACTGAGACAAAAAGGTATTCATCTTTTTCAACAAATTCTGCACAAATTTCACCCATATCTTTTATTTCCTTAAGATATTCTTTCCCTTGATACGCAGGGAACATTTCTTCTAATATCTTTAAAACATCCTCCACCCCCTTCTCCCTGAAGATAACCATAAAATGAGCGTGGGCATGAGGGACTGTCTGGCCTACAACTCCATGTCCAAAGACAATAACTTTCCTATTCGGATAGGCTTTCCTTAAAAATCCTTCAACCATCGCGTATAAGTCAAGATACTCTTGGAACATATCTCCATACAATTCACCCATACATTTATGATGATCTTTGGCAATAATTAAAATATGACTTTCTGTGAGCGGACAAGGATCAGCCACAATCCAGAAGTTTTCAGCCTCTTTCAATATATACTGCAATCCAAACCCGCCGGGACAATGTTCACATTTTCCGGTCGTAAATACTCTGCTTATTTCTTCCTGAAATTTTATGAATCCTTCCTCCTCAACAAGCTTCTTTACCTCGTC
>DAOVJB010000107.1 GCA_030673425.1 Elusimicrobiota bacterium
AAAGTGGTATTATAATAGAACCACTGGTGAAATATGTATAGATGCTTCTTATGAAGATGAGAATGGAATTAGTATTGATTGCTGGTAAAGGAGAGGTGATTTATGAAAAAAAGGAGACATTATATGGTTGATAAACGTTTCCAGATCAGATTTATAGGGGTAGTAGTTTTTTCAATGTTTCTTTTCTTGTTGATGGTAGGATGGACTGTTTACAGTAATATCTGGGCGGTATTGCTCAGGGATACCCAGAATCCTTATTTCCTTATGGTTAAGAAACAAGCAGATGTGGATATCTTCTACAAACTTACGCTTTTGATGATCGTGGTAGCTGTTATCAGTTTCTTTATTTCTCATAAATTTGCCGGACCGGTTTACCGTATAAGAAAAGCCTCAAAATTAGTAAGTGAGGGTAATTTTTCTTTGCGTGTAAATTTAAGAAGGGGAGATGAATTTATTGAGTTAGTGCATGATTTTAATAATATGGTAAAGAATCTAAAAGAACTTATTACAAAAGATAAGGAACAAATTAAAATTGTTACCACAAAACTAAGAGAAATATCAAAAGATTTTAGAGAAAAAGATTTAAGCATTGAAGAAAAAGATAAAATCTCAGCAGAACTTAATAATCTAACAAAAGAGTTAGGAGAAATAAACGCGCAATTTAAGGTTTAATATCGTAAAATGAGGATATAAGGAGGGAAAATGGCATTAAAAACAAAAGAAGACGTGTTAAAGATTGTAAAGGATAAAAGAGTAAAGTTTATCAAGATATGGTTCGTGGATATTTTAGGCCAGATAAAGAGTTTTACTATTAGTGACAGAGAATTAGAGGGTGCTTTTAGCGAAGGTATGGGTTTTGATGGTTCCTCAATTGAGGGTTTTGCACGTATTTATGAGAGTGATTTAGTTGCTAAACCTGATCCAAGTACTTTTGTAATTCTGCCATGGAGTGATAAAGAAAATGCTGTAGGGAGAATGTTTTGTGATATCGTAATGCCTGACGGGACTCCTTATGATGGGGATACCAGGTATATCTTAAAGAAGAATTTAGAGGCAGCAGAAAAGATAGGCTACACTTTTTATATCGGACCTGAACTGGAATATTTCTATTTCAAAGATGACAAATCCCCATCCGTCTTAGATAAGGGCGGATATTTTGATTTTCTACCTCTGGATTCCGCACATGATTTAAGAAGGGAGACCATCTTAAAGTTAGAAAAAATTAATATACAAGTGGAATATAGCCATCACGAAGTTGCTCCCTCACAACATGAGATTGATCTTAAGTATGCAGATGCCCTGACTATGGCTGATAATGTCTTAAGTTATAAAGCGATAGTAAAGGAAGTAGCAATTTCGAATGGAATATATGCTTCATTTATGCCCAAACCCATTTTTACGGTCAATGGTAGCGGTATGCATACACATCAGTCTTTGTTTTCCACCAAAGGTGGATCCGCCTCCGGCGGAAAGAACAAGAAGAATATATTCTTTGACCCGCAAGATGAATACCATCTTTCCAATGAAGCTAAATCTTATATCGCTGGTATCCTGAAGCATATTGCTGAATTTACATCAATAACCAATCAGTGGGTTAATTCCTACAAGAGGCTTGTGCCTGGATATGAAGCTCCGGTCTATATCTCCTGGGCAAGGCGAAATCGCTCAGCTTTGGTGAGAATTCCTATGTACAAGCCGGGCAAAGAGACAGCTACCAGGATAGAGTTGCGCAGTCCTGATGCAGCTTGTAATCCTTATCTTGCTTTTACAATGATGTTGGCCGCGGGTTTAGAAGGAATGAAGAATAACTATGAACTGCCGGAACCTGTGGAAAAGGATATATACCGGATGAGTGATGATGAAAGGCTTAAAGAAAACATAGAGTCATTGCCAGGAAGTCTCATAGAAGCAATTAATGCAACCCAGAAGAGTTCACTCGTAAAGAAAACCCTGGGAGACCATATCTTTGATAAATTTATTGAAAACAAAAAGATCGAATGGGATAATTATAGAAAACAGGTAACTGATTACGAATTGAAGAAATATCTGCCTATTCTATAACAATCTATAGTATGCCATATAAAGAGAAATTCTAAGGGGCTGACACCTGATGTGAAAATAGGGGTCTGCCCCTTAAGTTATTTAAGCAGAAATCTCAAGAAAATATAAGTTTACTTAAGCCAAAAAATATGCTAAAATAATATGATTTAGAATATATAAAGGTGAGGTATATTGGATGTTCGGGTTTATTTTAAGGAAAATTTTCGGTAGTAAGACTGAGAGGGACATAAAAAGGCTTACTCCTATAGTAGAGAAGATCAATAGTTTGGAGACCGAAGTGTCTGGTTTAAGTGATGACGCATTGGGTAGGAAAACTGCTGAATTTAAGAAGAGATATCAGGATGGAGAGAGCACTGATATCCTTTTGCCTGAGGCATTTGCCGTAGTACGTGAGGCAGCTAAGAGAACCTTAAATATGCGCCATTTTGATGTACAGATTATGGGCGGGATAATTTTATATGAGGGTAAGATCATAGAAATGAAGACCGGTGAAGGTAAAACCCTGGCGGCAACACTCCCGGTATATCTCAATAGTCTTAGTGATAAGAGTACCCATATTGTTACGGTAAATGATTACCTGGCTAAAAGAGACAGTGAATGGATGGGACCTATTTATAAATTTCTGGGGTTGAGTGTAGGATTTGTTCAGCATGACATAGACAATCAAAGCCGTCAGGCCGCCTATAGATGTGATGTTACCTATGTTACTAATAACGAGGTGGGATTTGATTATCTGAGGGATAATATGGCTATTCGCAGTGAGGACAGGGTGTTAACTGATCTCCATTATGCCATTATTGATGAAGTGGACAGCATCTTGGTTGATGAAGCCCGTACCCCCCTTATTATATCAGGGCCTACAGAGGCGTCAACAGATAGATATTATGTTATCAATCAGATTACACCTCGCCTGAAGGGTAAATTCGTGACCGAAAAAGAAGAAATTGAAGCTAAACATCAACAGATAAATATTACAAAAGGCTTTGATTATATAATAGATGAAAAATCCCATACCGCCACGCTTACCGAGGAAGGGGTGGCTAAATGTGAGAGACTGTTAGGGGTTTCAAACCTCTATGATGATGTCCAGAGTGAATGGGTGCATCATATAAACCAGGCTCTGCGGGCATACAATCTTTATAAGCGGGATGTAGATTATGTGGTTAAAGACGGTCAGGTAATAATTGTAGATGAGTTTACAGGAAGATTGATGCCGGGTAGACGCTGGAGCGAGGGATTGCACCAGGCAGTTGAAGCTAAGGAAGGATTAAAAATTGCACAGGAAAACCAGACATTGGCCACTATAACATTCCAAAATTATTTCCGCCTCTATGACAAATTAGCAGGTATGACAGGAACAGCAGTTACAGAGGCTGAAGAGTTCTATAAAATATATAAATTGGAAGTGGTTGATTTACCTACTAATGAACCAATGATTAGAGAAGATTTTCCTGATGTTATATATAAAAGCGAGCGGGAAAAGTATAAAGCGATTGTTCAGGAAATCGTTGATGGCTATAACCACGGAAGACCTCTTCTTGTGGGAACCAGATCAATAGAGAAAAACGAGAAATTAAGCAGAATGTTAAAAAAAGAGGGTATTCCTCATAACGTGTTAAATGCAAAATATCATGAGATGGAAGCCCAGATTATCGCACAGGCAGGCAGGAAAAAAGCAATAACCATTGCTACTAATATGGCTGGTAGAGGAACAGATATAGTGTTAGGAGGGAATCCTGAGTATATTGCCAGGGAAGAAATGATTAACCGTGGTTATGATGCTGAATTGGTGGCTTTAGCCAGCGAGTATACATCCACGCATGATACTGAGGTGCTCAAGGTGCGTGATGAATACCATCGTGTCTTAGACAATATAAAGAAGGTTACTGACCAGGAACACCAGGAAGTGGTCCAGCTTGGTGGTTTATGTGTTATAGGAACAGAGAGGCATGAGTCCAGAAGGATTGATAATCAATTGCGGGGACGTAGCGGCAGACAAGGTGATCCAGGTGCATCTAAATTTTTCTTGGCTTTAGATGATGACCTTATGAGATTATTCGGTTCAGACAGGATTGCCCCAATTATGGAACGCTTAGGTATGCAGGAAGGTCAGGATATTCAGCATGCCTTAATCAGCAGGTCTATTGAGTCCGCACAGAAAAAAGTGGAAGCAATGAATTTCGATATACGTAAGCAGCTTCTTGACTATGATGATGTGATGAATGAACAAAGAAAGGCAATATATGAATACAGAAAGAAAATTTTAGAAGGCAAAGACCTTAAAGAGAACATATGGGAGATGATTCAAGAGTTACTTGAAGAAAGATTAGACATGTGGGCTAACAAGAAGGATTATCCTGAAAAATGGGATGTCGTTAATCTTTCTCAGTGGTTTTCACATATATTTGGGATTTCGATTGCTCTGGATATTGATACAATAAAAGTGTGGAAACAGGATGACCTGTGGGAATTTTTGGAGCGAGAGATTAAAAAACGGTACTCATTACGAGAAGAAGAGTTGGGTGTGGATACCATGCGTTATATTGAAAGAATGGTTATGCTACAGGTTGTGGATAACAGGTGGAAAGAACATCTTTATGCTTTGGATCAGGTACGCAAAGGTATCGGTTTAAGAGCTTATGGGCACAAAGATCCCTTAATTGAGTATAAACGTGAAGCATATAATATGTTTATGAATATGATTTTCAACATTAAAGAAGAAATTATAGAATATATTTTTAAGATCAGATTAGCACGTCAAGACCAGACTGCTCGACGACAGCAGGCGCCATATGATTATCAGCAGTCAGAACAAACAGTTGCTTCAAAAAAAGCAGGTGTTCAACCAGAAATGATGAAGAAGAAACGGAAGATTGGACGCAATGATCCCTGTTCCTGCGGAAGCGGGAAGAAATATAAAAAATGCTGCGGGAGATAAAGAGGCTGAATGAAAATAAATACACGTTATGCATATAGTGTTGGCAAAATCAGAGCTTTAGAGTC
>DAOVJB010000121.1 GCA_030673425.1 Elusimicrobiota bacterium
ACCACGTTTCTTAAAATTGATAACACTTAAGAAAATGATTACCGCAATAAGAATTAACATACCCCCTCGTGAACGGGTATATATAAGGCAAACAAACATCACCACTATAGATACGAGATACGAGATACGAGATACGAGATACTTATTTTGTCTAATATATGCTACCCCCCATTTAACATCTATAATTAACTTACTCAATGCCAAAGCTATACCTACTACTAAATAGCCTGCTACTAAGTTCTCATTGGGAAAAGTCACAGAGGGGGTCTTTCCACTAAAATGCTGATAGATCCCAATTAGTGCTATAATTGTACTTACTGAAATTATAATATTCAATATCTTGTTCTTAATTTCAGTGTTATCTAACAGATTAAATGCTAAATAATACAATAACACATAACTTATTATCTTAAAAATCTCTATTATACTGGTGTATAAATAGATTGAATTAAATGTTGAAATGATTGCTATAGCCAGAAAACAAATTACAAAATAATCCAACATGCCTGCTTTATGCGATAATAGATAACTTCCCGATGTCTCTATAGCTCCGGACTTTCGTAAATTTATCAGATAAATAATTGCTAAAATAATAATAAATAATTGAATAAAGGTTAGCGGGGCTATCTCTTTTCCACCCTTAAAAACTGGGGAGAAAACAAGCAAAAATATCAATCCCCATTTAAGAATTTTCATCATTTGTTTGTCTCTTCTAATTTTCTAATTATCCTATACTCATCATTTGCTAATTCTTTTAATCCCTGCTTTTCGTATATTCTACCTAGAGCTACATGGTAAATAATTTTCTGGTAGTGCAAGGAAATAGCTTTCTGAAACTTACTAATAGCTACCGTATCCTCTCTTTTTTTCTCATATAACACACCCAATTTATAATACAGGAAAGCATTATCCGGTACCAAGTCAGCCGCTTGCTTTAATGTCTCTATTGATTTGTCAATATTTCCTCTTCTATCATATAGTTCCGACAGACGTTCATAAACTGCTGGATTAAGTCTATCTAAAGTTATAGAACTCTTCAATAACTCTTCTGCTTTGTTTATTTCTCCTTCATTAAGTGCGTTGCTTCCCCATACTAACCTCTGACTAGCCAGGAAGGGTTTAATTACTACTATACTACCAAAAATAATAGCTAATACCAAAACGATATTTAACAACCACTTCAAAATATAATTATTGACTTTCACCTCTTTAGCATCAATTCCGAAATACATCCCCAAAATTGCCCAGAACAGAATACTATTGACCGGAATACATAAATTATAGTCAATTAAACTAAATATTAAGATTGCAGAAATACTTGATAAAAAACCTATATATAAAGGCGATTTAAGCTTTTTAATAACTTGCCGGAAAAATATAACTAACATCCAAACAAACGCCCCTAAGCCTAAAAGCCCGACTTCCGCACCCATCTGTAAGAAATAGTTATGTGCATACAAGGAGTTCAACTCCCCTGTTTTATACTTCAAGTAAACATCTCCAAAACATCCTGTTCCTACTCCTGTTAATGGCCTATCTTGAATCATCCTTAACGCCCCCAACCACCAGAAAATACGATTTGATACCTCGGATTCTCCAAATTTATAAAATATAAGAAAAAATATAAAAAATCCACTTATTAAAGACACCATGATCAATGGGAGTTTAATCTTCGTGTTTTGCTTGTTATACCTTAAATAAACAGAAAACATTATCAATAAACCTATATATAAGCTTACTAAACCGCCCAAAGAACCTGTAAGGACAAGGGTAATAAACATCAAAAATATAGAAACAATTACCCATGAATTATAAAGTCTATTCTTACATCGGTTAGTATCTATAAATCTCTCTATAATATAACTTACTGCTAATGGAATAAGCATTACCAAGTATCCGGCTAAAATATTAGGATTAATCAGTGTAGAATAAACCTTACTTATCCCGTTAAAACTCTGGTATATTCCTATAACCGAAACTATAAAGCCTATAGCAAACAAAAGATATAAGAATATCTTCCTCTCTTTTGTCGTTTTAATATAATTGACAATAACATAGAATAAAAAGACATAATTTACTAAATTAAGAAATTCGTTTCGGGAGTTATACTTATTAACCGAGAGAAAAAATGAGAGAAAAGCAAAGGCAAGAATAAACAAAATAGGAAAATCAAGAGAAGTTTTACTAAATTCATACTTTATAAAATTTAATCTTATCAACCAAATAATTAAAATTACCAGGCTCACAAGATGGATAAGCGTAAAAGCCCAGAGATCCCAACTGGCTCTTGCTAACGGTGAAAAAATGATGATACTTCCAATTAATTTTGCTATCATCACTAACCTCATCTTTATTTTAGTTACGCTCTAAAAAAAGCCCCGTCTTAGCATAACGGGGCAATTTCTTTAATTTCTAAAAACTGTTTTTACTATTTTATCACTCTTCACCTAACACTCTTGGGGTAATAAAGACAAGCAGTTCTGTCTTTGTTTTATCACTTAACTTCTGGGTAAACAGATATCCTAAAATAGGGATGTCACCAAGAAAAGGAACCTTAGAGGCATCCTGTTTGTCCTCTTCTTTAATTAAACCACCAATAACCACTGTGTCTCCACTCTTTATTAAGACTTCGGTATCTGCTTCACGGGTTGATATTACAGGACCCTCAGCTCGCCATTCTTTAACAAAGCTAACTTCTGGATGAACTTTTAAGGTTATCATATTATTCGCGTTAATAGTAGGCGTAACCAATAATTTTATACCAACGTCAATGTAAGCGGTCGAAGAAGTAGTACCAGTAGTAGTGGTAGTGGTAAGTGTATAAGGTACTTTATCGCCCACTAAAATCTTTGCTTCTTTGTTATTAACAGTACAAATTTTAGGATTAGATAGAATTTTACTTTTACCCTTAGTAGCTAAAGCACTCAGAGTTGCATTAAGTTGAGCACTACTCATTACCGTGGCAATAGTCAATGTTCCTCCTGCACCTGGTGTGAAAGTAGGACCCGCGGGAAGCATAGCCATAGTAACATCAGTAGTAGTATCCTGATAAGGAACGGTTTTTGTGGCATTCCAGTTTATACCTAAATACTGCAAATCAGAGGTTCCAATTTCTACTATCTGTGCCTCAATCATAACTTGCGGAGTTGTAACATCAAGTATTTTTATCATATTAGCCACTTTTTTCAAATTTGATGGTGTATCGGTAACGATTAAACTATTGGTTCTTATATCCACTTGCATTTTACCCTGTGGACTTAACACAGAACCCAATGAACCTGCAATCTCATTCGCATCTGCATAATTAATTACAAACACCTCTGTTGTAGTAATCATTGCTGCCCTTTCGCTTGCAATTGTGGCCGGCGTTGCTATCCTGTATACATTATCGGTAACCTCTTCATAGGTAAGCGCTTTAAGACTTAAGATTATATCAAAAGCGTCATCAAAGGTAACCTTATCCAGGTGAATAGTAATAGTACCACTAACATCATCTCCATAAACCATGTTTATTCCACTCTTCACGGATAAAATTCTCAAGACATCTCTTATGTCAGCATCTTTGAAGTTCAATGTAAGTAAGTCATTTTCTTCTTCCATATCTTCTTCACTAACAACTTCTATTGCCTCTTCCTCTTCCTGAGAAACAACAACAGGAGCTTCCTCTTTAATTTCTTCTTTGGGAGTAATAACCTCTTCTTCTGGTTCCACTTTTTCCACTTCCTCTTCTTCTACTACTGCTGCTTTCTCCTCTACCATTACTTCCTCAGGCTTAGGAGTAGGAACTGGTTTAGTCTCTGGAATTATCTCTTCAACAACCTCTTCGACTTCCACTGAAGGAGGAACGGGTGGTTCGATAATCTCTTCCTTAACGATTTTCTCTGTAGGAGCAGCCCTTTCTATTTCTTCTTCTGCCTCTTCTGCATCCGGACCTATTTTAACTATTATCTGGTTATCAATTTTAGTCACTTGATAAGAAACATCTTCATGAACAAGACCTACGACAACTCTTGTTATTTTCCTGGGCTTAACCCTGTTTTGTGCGGAACGTATCTCTTGAACCATTCCTTTGGCAACTTGTAAATTTTTTGTTGGCCAAGCATGGATCGTTCTTATTAAATCCACAGCTACAACAGGAGGATTATTAAGCTTAAAATATTTATAATATACAGGTATATTAGTAGTTATTATTATCTTAACATTTTCTGAATCTATTTCTTCTAGTTCCACATTGGTTAACCTTGCATCTGGTATATCCTCTGCTTTTATTAAGGGCCCTGATAATAAGCAAAGCAAGAGTATTAATAAACTTGTTATTGGTATAATGAATTTATGTCTTTTCATTGAATTATTCACTCTCCTCTCTTAGTTTACTGAACTTGAATTCTTTGATATTATTATCTTTATCAATTAACACTACCTTATCTTTTTTAATAATAGCTGCTATTCCTTCAATTACTCTGCCCCTATCATCAATCAATCTTTGTTCTTTTACAATATAGCTAGTTCCATCAGGAGCCTTAAACAAAACACATGGCTTTTTATCCCAGATCAAACCTTTCACCGTTAACATAGCTA
>DAOVJB010000010.1 GCA_030673425.1 Elusimicrobiota bacterium
AATACATTGAGCTAATTCCAATAGAATATATTCGTACTCTCCCTTAAACACAAAATCTACAAAGGTATGTTTTTTAAGAAAATCCGTATTATACATTCCATAATGTAAACCGGAAAAAGAAATTTTCACTTCCTTTCCAAAATACTTTTTTAAAAATTTGGCAATCTCTAAATCTACGTTTAAAGAAACTGTTGAAACTTCTAATATTATCAAATCAGGCTGAAAATCTCTAAAGCGGCTAAAAAACACCTCTTCATTTACCTTTTCAGCGACACCATCAACAAGAAGAACCTCAAAATTATGCTTTTCTAAGAGTGCGGCAGCATAAGCAAGAAAAAAGGGAAATGGCATATATCGGTGGTTTTCTTTTTCAAAATGCGGCCATCGCGAACCCGCCCTTACTCCATAATATCCTTCCTTTAACCAAGGGGCATTTCCTAAGAAAATCCTCATTGCCCTTTTCTTTTTTAGCATCACTTATTTTTTAGGCTATATAAAAGGAAATAACGACAAACCTTTTCCAGTAATGACAGAACCGCCCTTTTCGAATGTCCAAGGCCTACTAATATTCTATGTGCCCATATATTGTCTTCGATATTATCGCAACCCTTTCTGCATGTAGCTGACGAAAAATGTTTAAAACTTACATTGCCGGATATAGCACTTTTGCGAAATTTTCTCTGACGTTCTGAATTCCAAATTTTGCTAAAGTTATCCTCTCTTATATTTCCTACAGGTTCTCGGGTTGATTTACAACAAAAACTTACATTCCCACTCGCCTCAACAAGGCTGAACATCCACCCAGTATAACATGGAGATTCTGTATTGTCAGACTGAGACCGCTTTTTATTCCATAGCAATTGATGCAAATAGGAAGTTACTTTTACAAAGTTACGATCATCTATATCGTAATTAAAATCTTCCTTAATCCAATATTTTATTTTTTCAATAACATATCCTTCCTGACTGGGTGATAATGAAAAAATGTCTGTCTGGCCCTTTATAACATCTGCTAAAGCAAAAAGACAATTATCTGCGCAGCATGATTTAGCAAATTCGACCATCTCGTCTATTTCTTTATAGTTGACGTTACAGATTACATTATATATATCTACTATAGGTATTTTTTGCCCTTTTAGTTTTTTCAAATCCGAAAGAAGTTTTAATCCCCTTTCTATCTTTGGGAATGTATCTTTTGGTACATTTAGATGCGTCCCCATATAACTTTCAGGCGACGCTGCCCAAAGGCTGACGGTGAGGCCGTCTAACTTGAGAGACACCAATCTTTTAATGTCTTCTTCATTTAGTAAAGAAAAATTCGTATTTAGCCTGCATTCGATTCTTTGCTCTTTTATATAGCTTAGGATGTCCCAAAATTTAGGATGCATCAAAGGTTCGCCACCACCAGAAATATGTATAGAGCAGATCCCTATCCTCCTTAATTCACCTATTAACTTTATGACTATCCCATAAGGTAATTCCTGTTTTTGATATTCTTCATCTGTCTCTTTTAAATAGGGAGACCGCACCCAACAGACAATACAATTATGATTGCATTTGTTTGTAAGGTGTAATTCAACTCGACGAGGCCCCTTATAGGCATAAGCCCCATTCAGTATCCCAAGCCGTGTGAATAAAACTTGCTTAAAATCATGTAGGCTTTTTAGTACTCTTTCCATAGGTCTTTTGCGTAGAACTACCATTGTCGACTTTAATAAATAATCACGAATATAAATTTAGATATGCTCGGTAACCAATTCCAGTTGTCTTTATTAAAAATCTTTGCCAAAAAGATAAACTATTTATTTTGCCGGAAATGTTTTTATTCTCAAATAAATTATCACATGTCGTATTACATCTAAAATGAGTATCTGATTTTCCATTTTTTGTTAACATTCGATGACGAAAGAGTTCGTAATCTCTTGAGGACCAAATCTCCCTAAAATTCTTTTTATAAAGATTGGCTATTGGGTATTCATCAGTCTTTAAGCAAAAATTAACATTTCCCTCAGCAGTTATTCTGGAGAAAACCCAGCCTACATAGCAGGACATCGAGTCCGTAATTCCTTGGTCATAGTGCCCCTGTACAACATTTCGACTTGAAATCCTTCTTAAGAAATCATCTAAAGTACAAACATGAATGTTCTTTTTTAGATGCAATTCTTGCATCCTGTTGGTTAAAGAGGCAAGTTTCTCTTTCAATTGTTTGCATTGTAACTCAGAAAGTAATAATTTATCTGTTTTACCAGGTACTGGATCCATAACTTGGAAAAAATACATATCCACATCGGTCTGTTCAGCAAAATCGATCATCTTATCTATTTGATCGAAGTTTAAGTTAGAAATAACGTTGGCTATACGCAATTGAGGAGGATTTCCTTTTCCTTTAAGAGAAGATAAAAAATTTAAAACTTCCTTTATACGACAAAAGGTTTCTTCCGTCTTGTTGGGATGCAATGTAGAATACATCTCAGCTGTTCCTGCCCAAATGCTGGCCGTTATGGCTTCTATTTTTAGATCGACTAATTTGTGAGCGATCTCTTTATTTATTAAAGTAAAATTGGTAGTAATTTCGCACTGCATGTTTTTTCTTTTTATATACTTAAGAATATCCATAATATGGGGGTGGATGAACGGCTCTCCTCCACCAGAAAGATGGATATGTCGCGTTCCCATTGAATGTAAATCGTCGACCAACCTCTTTACTAAATCAAAAGGCAACTGGTGAGATTCCCACTTCTTGCTGGCTCTTTTCTCTTCCAGAAGAGGCGACCGCGCCCAACAGTATACACAGTTATTATTACATCTATTAGTGACATCAATCTGCACTGCCTCAGGCCCGATATAGGCGTGACGCTTGCTTAATATACCCATAAACAATTTAGTTTTTCTAGGCACATTGCTTAATAATTTCATCCTGCTTTCTTTCGCGCATTTGACAGAGCTATGATATCTCTGGCGTATGGTTTGTAGTAACTTCATAAGATTTCCACAGAGCTTACTTATAAATATTACCCGTCTCGGCCGCCCATGGAATCTCTTTTCTATACAGCTAATATCATAAAGATTGTCGCATAGTTCACAACAAGGCAAATGATACTTTTCAATATTTTCTTTAAGGTTCAACGTTATTCTTCTGAATTCCTTCTGTGATTTCCCATTCCATACATCCTCAAATCGATTTCGATAAATATTCCCTCTCTCATCTTCAACACGACAGCACGACGTAAGCCCCCCACCTGGTTTCAATTGAAGAAATGACCAGCCGGCATAGCATCTTTCTGGCATAAACTCCCTGTCATACTGACCTTTAGAGACGAATGGACTTCTCAGTCTTTTCATGAATAGAGGCAGAAACTCAAATTCAACCGTCGTCTTTCCATTCCGTTTTCTTTCTTCCATCTTACTCTCACATTTCTCTGCTAGTTCCAGGGTTAGTTGAGCCTGTTCCTCATTCAGGAGAAGGTGTTGCATTTCTTTTGTCCTAGGAACAGGAATATGAACGAGGTTGAACATTACAGACTGAGCGCCAACATCCAGCGCAAATTCTACCATCTCCGTTAACTTGTCAAAGTTCAGACTCATGATCACGTTGGTGATGATTATCCGGGGATGGGATACTTTGTATTGTCTCTTTAATCTACTTAACATCTTAAGATTGTCCCGAACACGATAAAAAAACGCCTTCCTTCCTGGATGAAGCAACTCGTAACTATTTGCTGTCCCTGCCCAAACACTAGCTAATACAATATCGACATCATTTTTCACTAAAGTGAGGATTTCCTTCTCGGTTAAAGGAACGAAACTTGTATTAATATCACAAGACATCCCGTAGGACTTTACCCTTAGGATAAGTTCATTTATCTGTGGATAAAGAAAGGGCTCTCCACCTCCCGTTATTATGATAGATTTCGTGCCCAGTCTATGAATGTCCTTAAGGAATTTTTCTAATACTTCAAATGGAATTTCTTCTTCCTGTATTCTCTCTTGGCTGTCTCCAAGAAGAGGGGACTTGAGCCAACAGGCAATGCAGTTATTGTTACACCTATTCGTAGGGCAGATGGCGACCCTCATCGGGCCAACAAAGGCGTAGTCTCCACTAAACACACCTGCTAAATAGGGATCAAGAAGCTTATCACTGAAAAATGACCTCCAATTCATAACTATAAGAAACTCCTCTTTATCCTAATGTCTTTTCGTAAAATCTATCAGCCTTCCACTTCTAGAAATGCACTTTCATCATCAACACGTCCATTAAGTGAAGACATCGACACACAATTTATACAGCATGACCTGGTCAATCTTCCTGTCAGCAATTCTTTCCTCAGTCTTCTGTACCGGCTATTGTTCCATATATTGTTTAAAGAATCCTCAATTGAATTTCCGAAAGATTCCTGACCAAACCAGAATTCACATGGCCGGATATTTCCATAGCAATCCGCAACCATAAGATACCAGGGATAACGGCACTTTGGTATATCGTGACCGTGGGGTCGCTCTTTCGAATTCAGCCTTTCTTCACTCCTTGCCCCAGCGAAAAACTTACCGGGAAGCCGTTCTATCTCAATGCCGATTTCTCTGGCCTTTTTGGGAATCTTTTCCAGGTACTTATTTGCTATTTTCTTATGATGAAACAGGGATTCTCCTTTCATCTTTAATGCATCCTTAAAAATAATAACGTGAAAGAATCCTACTTTCGTTCCACCAATACTTTTGATAAATTCCAAATATTCTATCACGTGCTCAATATTGGAACGCATAAGCAAACAATTAAAATTTATTTTGGGATATTCAGTTCCGTGTTCCTGTTTCAAGCGATTTACCATTTCAATATTCGCAACAACTTTCTCAAAATTAGAACCGATTTTTATCCTTTCATAAATCTCCTTAATATGTGAATCGAAGGAAATAAGTAGTCTATTTGTCTCGGCTTTTATCAATTCGATCACAATTTCCTCTGTTAGCAGGGTTGCATTGGTCATTAACCAAAAGTACGGAATTTTATATTGCCCGATCACCTTAAGTAGCCCAATAAAATCCTGATAAAATAGGGGTTCGGTACAGGGAGAAAGGGCCAATTCCGAAGTGAAGGGAAACATATTTTCGGCAAGCCTTTTGAAATCGCCCATTTTAATAAAGTGAGGGGACTTTGGTTTATCCTTCTTAAACCCAAAATGACACATCCGGCATGCGAGATTGCAGCTGTTGTGTAAATCTAAAAAAATGCTGAGGAATCTTCGTTTCCCGATTAGGTCATACCCTTGCTGCCTTAGAAAACGAGTCCTTAAATTTTTTACTATCGAAGAACCTAACATCGCCGTCTCCAACTTAACTTTTTCTTAGACTAACCCTCTTTTATTTCCACTATCCCTAAGTTAATTTCTATTTATCCCTTTTCAACAACATAGTTTCCCAATACTAAACAGTCCATCTGGCTTCTTTTAAAACAACTTATAGCATCCTGGGGAGTACAAACTATGGGCTCACCTCTTAAATTAAAGGAGGTGTTTATGACCAATGGCATAGTAGTTATATTCTCAAATTCTTTAATTAACTGCCAGAGCCTTGGATTTGTATTTTTACTTACGGTCTGTACCCTGGCTGTTCCATCTACATGAGTTGCTGCTGGGATAAGGTTCTTTTTATCTTCTTTTACCAGAGGAGCTAACAGCATAAAAGGAGAAGGATTTTTTAGTTTAAAGAATTCTCCTGCCCTCTCCTCCAATACAGCAGGTGCATAAGGTCTAAAGGGCTCTCTCTTTTTTACCTTAGAATTTAACAATTCTTTCATTTTAGGATTGCAGGGATTAGCTAATATAGACCTATTCCCTAAAGCCCTGGGCCCAAACTCCATTCTCCCCTGAAACCAACCAACTATTTTATCCTGCGATAATTTTTCAGCGATATATTTAAGTAAATCAGAGTCCCCTAACATTTTGGAATCAAGTTTATAATTTATTAAAGTTCTCTTTATTTGATTTTCTGTAAAATAGGGGCCGAGATAGGCATCAACCATAACGTAATTTCTTGGTTTTCCCAAGAGAGAATGATATATATAAAAAGCTACTCCCAATGCCCCTCCGCTATCACCAGCGGCAGGCTGAATAAAAACTTCTTTGAAAGGGGTCTCTTCAAGAATCCTATTGTTAACAATGCAATTTAAAAATATTCCTCCCGCAAGACAGAGTTTATCCATCTTTGTCTCATTGTGAAGATATCTCACAATGGTAATCAAAGTCTCTTCGAGAAATTTCTGAACTGTTGCCGCCATATCACAATCTTTCTCCTCAATCTCATCTCCTGGATTTCTCGCTTTCCCAAAAGTTTTTACAAACTTTTTGCTATACATTTTAGAGCCTTTATTAAACCCAAAATAGCTCGAATCCATCTTAAAACTACCATCGGGTTTAACTTTAATAACCTCTCTGAATTTATCGATATACTTCGGTCTGCCATAACCAGCCAGGCCCATAACCTTACCTTCTCCTTGGAGAGCTTTAAATCCGAGATATGTAGTAACTGCTGTATAAAGTAACCCCAATGAATCAGGATAATCTATTTCCTTAAAAATTCTAATCTCATTTACTTTACCAACCCCAAAAGTCGTGGTTGCCCACTCACCTAATCCATCCGCGGTCAAAATGGCCGCTTCTTCAAAAGGAGAGACTAAAAATGCACTGGCAGCATGAGACAAATGGTGTTTGATAAATAAAACTTTCCCCTCGTAACCAAGCTCTCTCTTTAATACTAAAGGGATTATTAATCTGTCTTGAAGCCAGGTTGGTATAGTATCCAAAAAATTTTTCAGAGAAAAAGGATAAGACCTTAAATGACTTATGATAACCCTGGAGAATTTCAGAAAAGGCTTTTCATAAAAACCGATGTAATCAATGTCATAAATCGTTAAATCCCCAGCCTGAAGGCAAAAATTAATCGCATTAATAGGAAAAAGAGGTGAGTATTTTTCCCTGTTAAATCTTTCTTCCTGAGTAGCAGCAACCACTCTTCCATCCTGCAAAAGACAGGCTGAGGAATCATGATAATAACAGGATATTCCCAATATGTTCATATTTAAAATCTTTATCAGCCAAATTTGTAATCTAATTTTTTAGCAATTGAATTTAATAATTCCTTATCGAAATTTATTTCTAGGTCTTTTAATGCTTCCTCTCTGATTAATAAACCCTCTCTTATAAGTTTACTCATCTCTACATGGTAATGTGTATATCCATAATATTTCATTGAGTTATAAACAGAAATAAAGTTTAAATAGCAATTAGTTGATTTTGCTGGATAACTTAGTCTTGGAAATTCCCAGTTTAATTCTTCTTTTATTGTTTTTACATTTTCTTCCGGTTCTTTCTGCATAAACCAGTGAGGTGATAAAACAATGCATTTATGTCTTTTTTGGGCAATATTTAAAACTTCCTGCATACTCTTTGGGAAATTCTTATATTTAGGATCCTTTCTCGCTTGATTTTCTACAAATTCTTTTGCTGCCTGGCCCATGGATACATATTCGGATTGACGAATATTGTACCTTCCTGGCTGTTTTATGGATTGTCCCTTAGTCCAGCCTGCAATAATTATTGGAATATTATACCAGGCTGCAATATCAAAGGTAAGCTGCATATACCAAATAGAACAAAGATGACATATAACTGCCTTAGAATTTATCTTAAGAATTTTTGAAAACATATTTTTCATAAAATCGGATTTAAACAATAAAAAATCAACCCCTAATATTTCTACAGCATTTCGAATATTTCTCATGCTGTCTTCAGTTTCAAAACCATGCTCAAACGTAAAAGCAAGGGAATTTAATTTATATCTTCTCTTCATATAATACAATGCGGATGTGCTATCTTTTCCCCCGCTACACATAACAAGGCAATCATATCTTCCTTTGCTTCTGTATTGATTTAATGTTTTTACAAAATCGGTCTCAAAGGGTTTATTATTTGCATCAGATTTTTTTGTTTTTTCATATTCGGCACATATATTACAAATCCCTTCCTTGTTAAGCCATATATCTGGCTTGCTTTCTGGTAATACACATCTTTTGCAAATCTTTGATTGATTCACTGATTTATACGCTCTTAATTAGTAATCTCTGTTGATTATTTATCTTTTTACAAAATTGCTGTTTATATTCCTGCATAAATAAAAGAAATTATAACAGTAGGGCCGATGTAGTAGACAAAAAAAGCTAAAAGTGCAAGTATTATAAAAATTGGGGTTAGAAAATATAATTTATATATTTTAACCAAGTGGAACATTCCTTTTAGGATATAAAAAAGCTTATAGAACATTTCTTTCAAACTATACAAAATTGTTTTCACCGTTTATATTCCTAATAGCCTATACCTCTTTCATGCATTCATTAAGATCAGCCTCGTATCCTTCGGCATCTTTCCAGAAGGTGTTTTTCCCTTTTTTTTCTATCCCTAAAAGGCCTCGGTTAAAAATTACTACAAGAATTAATGTAATCCCGAAGCCAGCGATATAAAGAATAAACAGGGCTATGGTAATAAATATTTTTTGTACTATCCTGATATATTTCTGTATTATTTTTTTTATCATTTTGAAACCTGCGTCCCTGCTTTAGGGTTTAACACCCCGTAGAAAGGGGCGGGATTTATTAAAACACCCCTTCCTTCAGTATAACATCTGCAATATTTTCAGCCAGTAATCTATTACCCTTGTTAGTACAATGACCAAAGCCACCACCATACATATCCCTAAAATATTCATCATAACTTGCTTGCTTTAGTGCTTTTTTAAAAATCTTTTCATTATCTACAAAGATAATGCCTTCTTTGTTCCTAAACATCTTCTTTAATGGTTCTACACTACACATAGGATACTGCACGCATACCAGTTTTATTCCTTTCCTGGTTACGATTTCCTTAAGCCTCTGATAATTATGGCATGTTATGGGATTATAATATTCTGTTCCTAGTCTGTTTGCTTTTCTAAAATATTCCTCTGCTAATTTGTATTTTCCCCATTTTTTGTAGCAGTTAGCTAAACTCCCATATACCCTATCGGGTGGTATTAGATTTGTCTCTATATCTTTTTTAAGTATTTCTTCGGCTTTATCATACTCTCCCTGACGAATATAACACCATCCTAATCCAAAATATGCCCTATCGTTTTTCGGATTTATCTCTATAGCTTTTTGAAGTACTTCTTCGGCTTTATCATACTCTCCCTGGTCATTATACCGCTCTCCTAATCCAGCATATGCCCAATCGTTTTTCGGATTTATCTCTATAGCTTTTTTAAACATCCCTTCGGCTTTATCATACTTTTCTTTGAACCAATGGCACCATCCTAATCCAAGATATGCGCAATCGTTTTTCGGATTTATCTCTATAGCTTTTTTAAACATCCCTTTGGCTTTATCATACTTTCCCAGATCCCTATACCACCATCCTAACTCAACATATGCCCTATCGTCGTTAGGTTTCATCGATATTGCTTTTCCATGCTCATTTTCTCTGTCAACAAGTCCTTCATAATCATCCGCCTGCATTAAAGTTTCTCTCCTGTCACTAATATCCTCTTTCTCTTTGCTCGCTATGAAGACTCCTGCCTCTCCGGCCTTATTTACTATGTGATACCATAAAATTCTTGCTAATTTATAAATTTTAAAAGGTATCTCTTTTGAAGTAGGAATATTTCCATAGGGCAATAAATCTTTCCCATCATTAAAACCCGTCATAACAATTACCATATCTGGATTATATTTATCCAGATTTTCGCTTAATGTTGATATTATGAATTCTGAAGTTACCGCCGGTTTTGCTTTATCTATTACGGTAAATTTTATTCCTTGAATTCTCTCATTTAAAATTTCCTCAAGTGGCCTGGGCCACATCCCAGCAGTCATAGAATCACCCAAACACATGATACAATAAGTCCCTTTTTGCTTGATGGAAATTCTGTTTCTATATTCCTGTGAAGATAAAAATATAAATCCTACTATGCGTATTCCGGCCTCCAGCATAACTATGCATAAAAGCAATCCCAATATAGTCACGGTTATTTTTTTTATTATAGATGTTTCCTGCATACGCTTATAGTTTAACCTCGCACTTTTTTAACAACATAATTTCCAATACTAAACAGCCCATTTCAAAAACTGCCAATTTTTAACAAAGTATTGTTAAGAAATCGCTGTCCGTTGTCATACTTGGTTGTTTATGACGAAGAAAACAGATTTTGATAGTATCTTTCATAAATCCAGTCCCATTGATGATGGGCTAAAATCTTCTCTTCCGCTTTTTCGCTTAATTCCTTGCGCAGTAAGCTATCATCAAGGAGTTTATCAAGCCTCTGGGCCAGGGCATTGACATCACCTGGTTCCACAACAAATCCCGTTTCATTATCTTTTACAAGCGTCTGGAGTCCTCCCACCTTGGTTATGATTAATGGCTTGCCAGAAGCTATCGCTTCAAGGGTAACTATTCCAAAGGGCTCCGGCCATATAGAGGGGACAACACAGATATCAACCTGGCGATATAGGTCTGCCAAGTCCTCCTGATTTAGCCATCCTGCGGGAACTATATAATCTTCCTTGAATTTACGATTCGTAGTTAGTAAAAGTTGAAAATTATGCCTTTTTTCTCGTAATAACTGGCAGGCTTCATATAATGTTGGGAAACCTTTTAGCGAATCCTCAATTCTGCCAACCATTAAGATTTTGATCTTGCCATTGCCTCTTATCTTCTCTCCTGGTTTAAAAAGATTTGAATCTATGCCCGAAGGAATGACCAAGACATTTCTATTAAATTCTAAGATTCTTTCTCTAATAAAATTGTTATAGACGATTATCTTGCCAGCACTTCTAATTGCTCTCTTTACTACATTTCTATACCAGGGTAAGAAGGAGAGAGAACTGATAAACTCTTGAAGAAATACCTCACTCCTGCTGCGCCATAACCATTTAACCGCACAGAGAATACAGCCGAGCACGTCTTTCATCGATCCATCCAGGTAATCCCTGCGGCATGTATCATTCCCTTTTAAAAGAACCCCGTGTTGTTTTATGCACAATGGCTCATAAGCATAGAATCTCAGGATGGGTTTATATTTTTTGAGGGCAGTAACCAAATAGGGTTTTAAGTGCCAGCCATCGGCAATAAATACAAAATCCGGTTTATATCTATCGATTGCCTTTTTAAATCGATAAGGAACCTGAAGAAAATTGAAGGTGAAACGATTAAATGGTATCTTTCTTATATTGAGGTCTAATCTACTGCGTATCTGACCTCTGGGAAAACCACGAGGAAAATCGGGAACGAATATACAGACTTCGTGGTCCTTTGACAATCTTGTGGCTATTTCTTTAACATCTGTCCTTGCGCCGCCGTCGGGTGGCCAATTAAACAATAAATCTACTATGGCAATCTTTGACAATTCTCTTCCCCCTATCTTTTATAAACGAAGTATCTTGGCAAATAGACAAAGGATGCGGTATTTCCATTTAGTACGGAAGTAGTTAGGAATAGCTATTCTTTTCAATTCCAGCTCAATTTCTGTATCGAAAAGGGCAGATTGAATAACTCCCAATTGTGCTAAGACGATTGTAATTATAGCGCAAAAGCGAAGACTCTTAGTTAAACTTATATTTAAATATTCAGATAGGTTTTGAGCAATTTCTCTAAGGGTCAGTCGGCCATTACATCGAACGAAAAATTCTGATAGAAAACGCAAGAAACTACACCGCTTTGTTATCTGCAGGTAGAGAGATTCTTCATAAGGGTATAGATCATACATCCAGCCCCAGGCTGCTTTTGTGCAGATAATATAATCGTCTTCACGTAATCGCTTAATTGTTCTCTGCGGAACATCATCCAATAAGGAGTTGGGAACAAAGTTAATGGTATGATGATTATACTCCTGCCACCCATCAGCCAACATCATTCCTAAATTCTTAGCCTCCTTATATAACTCAGTTCCTACATGAGGAGTGCAGAATTGACCTATGTATACTGGGAAAGCAAAAGGATGAAAGAACTCACACCAGGGTAATCCCGAAAGAATCCTATCTATAAATTGAGCCTGCAGATAATAGGTGGTTATATGCTCTCCAGGATTGAGAGACATACAGGTAAATAAAGGATATAAGCCACATTCTTTTTGTAAACGGCATGCCTGTTCTAAACTTTTTAAATTTTCTTCTTTCCGAATATTTGCGAATGTATTCGGGTCTACGCTCTCTATACCTATTTCCAACCCTATGCATCCTGACTCTTTCAGGAACCCTATAATTTCAGGATGGGCAGTTACATGAGAAGCCCTTGTAAGCCCTACCCATTTTATATCCAATTTGTTATCTATAATTTTATTGCATAATTCCTCAATATATCCCTTATTCATCAATAGGTTATCATCCCAAAAGTGAACCTGTCTTATTCCATATTTTTCAATAACCTCCTTTATCTCACAGACAACATTTTCTGGACTTCGCCATCTCACCTTTCTCTTCCACATATATGGGGATACACAAAACGAACAGTTAAAAGGGCAACCTCTTGAGCCTATAATCGGCACCCGCCTTCCTCCCACCACATGTAAGGGAGTAGTATATCTATCCATTGGCAATAGATCCCAGGCCGGAAATGGAATATCATCGAGACTATCAATAAAGGGCTGAGCAGGAGTCTTAATTAACTTACCATCTCTAATATAGGCAATTCCTTTTATATTATCAGGAGTTCTCCCATCTCTGATACACTCGACTAATTCATAAAAAGTCTGTTCTCCTTCGTGTAATACGCAATAGTTAGCAAATTTACCTGCCTCTTCCGGATAACAGGTTGTATGCACACCGCCAAAAATAATTGTAGTATTAGGATCGGGCCCCTTAACTGCTTTGGCTAAGGCATAAGCAAATGGAGCCTGAGCTGTCCAAAATGTTATACCTATGATATCTCTCTTCTTTTTTTGTATCTCTCTTATTACTTCGCTGTAGCGCATATTCAACACAAGGGCATCGAGTATTTCCGTACTAATATCTGGGCATTTTTTTCGTAAATAAGAGGCTAAATACGCAAGGCCTAAGGGGAGAACTCTCTTATGCCTCTCATTTGCTGGTAGTGGTGGCTGTATAAGCAATATATCCAAACTTCTCTTATTTATCATTAATAGCTTCTTGTATTAATTCTTAAAAAAATATACTACTTAGGCTCTTAGAGATTTGTTAGGAAATGTATTGCACAGTAATTCAAAAAGTCTTCTGCCTAATACATCCAAAGAATATTCTTTTTCCACCTTCTTGCGAGCGGCTTTACCTATTCTTATCCGGAGCTCATTATTATTTACCAATAGTCTCATCTTTTCAATAAACTCTTCTTTGGTCTTGGCTAAAAAACCATCCTTGCCATCTTCAATAATGAATTTAGCCTCTCCTATCCCACTTGATACAGTAGCCAATTCCATAGCCATATACTCAAACAATTTTGTAGGACTCTTTGACTTCATCCAAAGCTCATTTTTAATATCATGGATTAAAGGTAACAGTCCAATGTCCGTGCTTGATAAGTAGTTTGGCATATCTTCGGGCTGAACCCAATCTATTATTTCAATCTCGAGGCGAGAGTAGTTGTTCCTAACGTAGTCTTTAACTTCAGGCATTAAATGCCCTCCTCCAATAATTCTAAATCGAATGTTGTTATGCTGCTTACAAACTTCAGAAAAACAAATAAGCAGATATAAGATATTATTATATATAACTTCTCCCCAGATTTGTCCTGTCCAGACGAATGTAATTTTATGGTTAGACTTATCCTCTCTCCTCTTGAATTGTTCAGTATCCACTCCTGTGGGAATATAGGAAACGTTCTTATTATATTGAGAGAGAAAATCATATAGATATTTACTTGAGGCTACACAACACATCGCCCTTGAAGCCATATAACCGGTTATTTGCTCGGAGCCATCAGAGCCAAAAAATAGACGATTTAAATAGGCTCGATTAAAAAAAGGTGACCTGTCAATATCCCAATCATCGTAATCAAGAATAAACTTATTTATCCCTAACCGGCACAAAAAAAAGGGCATAGCGCTATGATAGTGCACCTTCTGAATATAAAAAACTGTATCTCTTTCTCTTATAAGGCGGAAAAAAGCCTTAAGATTAAATTTCACCTTCTCCTTATCACTCACTTCCAGCATCTGTATTCCATTATAATGAGAAGCCAGATGTTCACGATATGAAAAAACCTTGGTTTCCACTCCGTAGACACGCAAAGCTTCTGCAAAATGGTAACACCTTATTCTAGTGTAAGGCATTTGGTATCCATTTATTCCGATAAAAATAATTCTCATCAGGTTAGGGATTAGCTATTATTATTTCTCCGGCAAAATAAGAAAATTCCCCGGGACACAACTCCCCTCTATTCATTCTTAGGCATTGCAGCAATCTGCCTTGAAAAAAAGCATCGCTGTTAACTATGGCCATTTTATACTTTTGATCTTTTAAATGAGAACGGAATGTGACTGCCGGCAGAATCTTCTCTTCTTCCCCTATCTGTTTTACTACACCAATTTTATTGTCAGTGCTTCCCATCCATAATCGACTCCAATCATCGCTTATATCTTCTTCAAACTGTTCAGGAAATACACCTTTCTCCTTATCGTTCACTATCCACTTGTTATATTCAGAAGAAAGCATCACATTTGTTTGTTCACGGTCTATGGTAATCTTTTCAAAGGCCTTCATCGTTACACTCCAGGTAAAGATTCCTTTGGATTGAAATTCAATTTCCCACAATTGAGAAATCGGAAAATATCTCCACTTTCCTTTAGCAATAAGTTTAGTATCTGACGCCTTCGTGACTTCCCAAATAGCCTGGCTTGAATCATGCCATCCATAGACAGAACGCAAAGAAGTATACATACAAAGCTTTTTAGTTATCTCTCTGCCTTTATAAAAAAATCTTCCGCGTCCACTATCAAAAACGAGTGTTGTTGCTTTACTGGCTATCCGCGTTGCTGTATCAGCCTTGGCCAAATATTCTTCTATATTCTTACCTATAATTATCCTGCCCGAAAAAATCCGCTGGTTATCCGTACTCCTTTTCATCTTAATAAAAGAGGCGTATTGCAATATTCTCGCTTTCTGATACGGAGCATTAAATATACGACTTATATCTATCCTTTCTTTTTCACTATACTCCATCACAATAGAAGGCATATAACCACTTTCTGTTTCGTATTTCACCACCCCTATAAACTTACTTAATTTCTCTTTATTAAAAACGGCATGCCAGTACTCATCTTCTACGGGTTTATCAGTAAAATTACTACACTCTTCAACACAAAACCACTTTTTGTATTTGTTAGTAACCATTATGTTAACTTGACATTCTCTCGGCTTTACTTCCTCCCCTGCCTCCATATCAACGTTCCAGAATAATTCACTTTTCTTATTTATTTTTAGCTTCCAGGCCTGCACAAGCCCTATTCTCTGCCATTTGCCTCTGGCAATAAGTGTGTGCTCGGATTCTTTTTCTATCTCCCACTTTGCCTGCCCGGAATCATACCATCGGCCTTCGCATAATACCGCGGTGTGTATACCTAAGCCTTTGGTAATCTCTTTTTCGTCCCAGTAAAGCTTTATGCCTCCCTTAGAAAATATAGCTTTCAGGCGGCCGGTTATTAATCCGGTTTTCTTTAACTCCTCTTCT
>DAOVJB010000169.1 GCA_030673425.1 Elusimicrobiota bacterium
AATGTTAAAATTTTCCTTTTAATGCTATTTAACCTGCGGGTCATATATGAAGTACCTATAACCAATCCCAGCATGAACGAAGCAATAATTATTCCTATCATATGATACAGGTATCCGTATAATACCTGGAATCCCATTATAAGAATGAGTTCCAGCACTATACCGGCCAGACCGGCTGAAGCTACTGATAATGGTACAAAAGACCGCTTTATTTTTTTCTTTAATATAAAAAGACATACAATAATAGTAATAATTCCTATCCCAGGATAACCAAACTTTATTTTTCTCATCCCCCAGAGAAACCGTGCAAATGTGGATTTCACCTTACTTCCCCATAAGGTTATATTGTAATAGTAACTTATAGGATAAAAATCATGGTTTAATCTTTTCTCTTTTCTTTCTTCCATTAATGAAGATATATATTTAATCCTTTCAGGATAAAAACGATATGGAATACGATATTCCAGTAAAGTTTCTGTATGTATCTCTCTTTCTTTTAATCTGTCCCATAGAATTTTAACATTATCAGTAAGATAACTATCGGATTCTGAGGCTATGAGGAAAAGTGTATCTCCTGGAACAAGCACCAGGTTAGGAAATACTTCCTTAACACTATCATAAATAACCCTGTTAAAATTCTTCATTTCAGGACTCAGGTAATTTTCATTAGAATCTATTCCCAAAGAAATCACACCGTCTCTGGTTAAGGTTGAAGAAACCTCTTTTAAAAACTCAACTGTATAGAATCTGTTTAATTCCGCTGTTAGAGGATTCCCTACGTTTACAATCACACAATCGAATTTAGGGCCTTTATAATTCTTAACGAACAATCTCCCGTCAGTATTGATGACTTTCACCCTGGATTCAGAAAGCGCCTGTTTATCCTGAGGTGTGATATATTTCCTGGCTGTTTTTACCAGAACAGGATCAAGCTCAATATAATAAATCTCATCTACCGGATATTTAAGAAGCTCATGTAAATGACCATTAACAGCTCCGCCTATAATAAGCACTCTCTTAGGGTCAGGAACCTCCAACATAGCGAAATGAACAACATCTTCTGTGTGGAGTCTGTCAGGATTGGTAAATGTGAGATTCCCGTTTTCAAATAGACTATAGAGGGAACTATTTTCTGTTACTGCAAAGTTGCTGTATTTTGACCTGGTAACTTCTATTAGATTAAATCCCTTCCAGCTTAAACTATGAGTAAATCTATTTAATCTGTTTTGTCCTCCTTCAATCCCAGCCCATACAGTGAAAAATAAAAGGGTGAAACTAAAAAATAACAGATAAGAGAGTTTTTGTTTGAAATAAACAAGAGTCAGGAATAAAGCTAAAAGGAGATTTAAGATTACAACGCACAATACTATCTCAAACGAATGCAAGAAATTGATCAGGATATAACCGAAAATGAAACCACCAAGCATGTCACCTATAGCATCGTATATGTACACTTTCCCCACAGCTACGGGCGCATTTTTTATTAGTTCCGTGTAGATTTTACAACCAAGGGTAAATTGAAAACCTGTAATTATGCAAAAAGGTGCCAGGATACTAAAAGAGGCAAAAAACATAGGAGAGAAACCTAATATGGATCCAGGTGAGACATTTATTATATATTTAACTGCTCTTACTGCTATTACCTGAATAGGTAAGATAAAAGAGATTAAAATAGGCGTTAAAATGAATATTTTTATCTTGTCAGATAACCTGTTTACTACCTTACCCATCAGCCAGCTCCCTGCTGCTATCCAGAAGAGCCAACTTGCAAAAATAATGCCAAGGGAAAGCTCATTCCCTGAAAATACCATAACCAGTTCTCTGAGCAAGAGGGTTTGAACTATTATTGACCCCATTCCCATTATTACCAGGGATAAGCTGAGAATTTTTCTTTTTGTTACTGAGCTCATTTTCCTCTCACTTTACAGATTGTAACATATGGTGAGACAAGCCTGGCCATTTTTTTCAATTCTTCTCTTCTATATGGTTTTATTTCCTTAAATGCAGGATTCATGACCTCTTTGTTGGAGAAATTCTGTAAGGCATACTTTTTTGCTCCGTGAATATACCTGGCAATTTCAACTATATCCTCTTGGGTATGTAAGGTAGGAACAACAGTGGTTCTGAACTCATAATCAATGTCTGATGTCATGATAATTTCAATTGATTCCTTAATCTTACTTAAATCAACCTTAACACCTGCTGATTTATTATATTTATCCTCTTCTATCGGTGCTTTTATATCCATAGCAACATAATCTATAAATCTCTCTTTAATAACTCTCTTTAACATCTCAGGAAAAGTTCCATTTGTATCCAGTTTAATTTTTGCTTCGGTTTCTCTTATCTTTTTCAAGAAATCAGGCAAATCCTTAAATAAACAGGGTTCGCCCCCGGTCAGACAAATTCCCTCAATCCAGTCTTTTTTCTTGACTAAAAAATCTGTAATTTTCTCTAAAGGAATTGTCTCATATTGCTGGGGACTAAGCACAAGTCCTGAATTCTGGCAATAAGGACACCTGAAATTACAATAAGGCACATATAGGGTGGAGATAATCATCCCTTCCCAGTCAAGCATGGATGTTTCTATAAAGCCTTTTATCTCAATTTTCATTCAGGTTCTCCTTAAATTACCAGTCAATCGAATCTATGTAAATATTAGCTCCATTTATCTCGTTATAATCACCATCCATAAATTTGATACCGATTTCCTTAATCGGCATAAGGACTCCTGTTGGCACTGTTAGACTGGCATTTGTCCACTCTTTTTCTGTTAAGTTTACAGGATTTCCTCCTGTATAAATCCAGTTAGCATCCTTTACATAAACCTGGGCATATATGTTTTCACCCCACGGAACATGATGAGTATAGACTTTTGCATTAACTGTATCAATATATAATATAACTGTTTCGTCATATATAACCGTTCCGATATTTAACATAAACTCTGCAGCTTCAAGTTCTGCTTCCTCTCTTGTAAGGCCTGACAAATCCGGTGTAACAGTATTTCCCATGTTTCTTGATTGTCCTAAAACAAGTTCTATTTCAGCTCCTTGCGGAATAGGCGTTCCCGGTGCAATTTCACTGTTTTTATACTTTTGTTTTAATACAACATTATCATAGATCGAAGGTTTATAACTTA
>DAOVJB010000185.1 GCA_030673425.1 Elusimicrobiota bacterium
CCAAACAAATGGAATAACTACTGAAGTGGAACCTTCCCTGGCCACATCATGGGACACTGATAAAAGTGGTTTGGAATGGACATTTCACTTGAGAGCTGATGTAAAATGGTTTGACGGGAAGCCTTTTACAGCAGAGGACGTGGTTTTTACTTTTAATGAACTTGTTTATAATCCCAAAATTCCCAACTCTGCAAGGGATATATTTACCATAGAAGGTAAAAAAATCAAAGTAGAAGCTATTGATGATTTAACGGTTAAGTTTACTTTACCTGTTAAATTTGCTCCTTTCTTAAGATCAATGGGACAGGAAATTTTACCCAAACATGTGCTTAGTAAACCTGTTAAAGAAGATAAATTTAATTCTACGTGGGGTGTGGATTCAAAGCCTGATACAATCATTGGAACCGGTCCTTATATGCTCGAGAAATATCTTGCTGGACAAAAAATTATTCTTAAGAAAAACCCTCGTTACTGGGAAAAGGATAGAGCAGAGAACAGACTTCCGTATATAGAGAGAATAATTTATATTGTTGTTCAAAGTCAAGATGTTGGATTACTTAAATTTCAAGAGGGAGAATTGGATTATTATGGACTTAGAGGGTCAGATTATCCTATCTTAAAACCCAGGGAAAAAGAAGGAAATTATACAGTATTTAATACAGGGCCAGCCTTTGGAACAAGTTTTCTTGTATTTAACCTCAATTCAGGGAAAAATGAAGATACGGGTAAACCTTTTGTTGAACCTAAGAAATTAGCCTGGTTTAGTAATCTTAAATTCCGGCGAGCAGTTGCTTATGCTATTGACAAACAGTCAATCATTGATATTGTGATGAACGGGCTGGGATATCTACAGATATCAGCTATGAGTCCCAGCGCAGGATTTTTCTATAATTCTGATGTTAAAACATATGCATATAACCCGCGTAAAGCAAAAAAGCTTCTTAAAGAGGCTGGTTTCACAGACAGAGACAAAGACGGAATTATTGAAGATGATAGGGGAAATAGGGTAGAATTTAATCTTTTTACTAATTCCGGTAATACTGTACGTCTTGCAATTGCTGAGATTATCCGGAAGGATTTAGAGAAAATAGGTATTAAGGTTCACTTTACACAGTTAGAGTTTAATAATCTGGTCAGGAAACTGGATGCAACATATGATTGGGATGCTATTCTTTTAGGATTGACAGGAGGGATAGAGCCTCATTTTGGAAATAATGTGTGGCAGTCAAGCGGTCATTTACATATGTGGTACCCCAAACAGGATAAGCCGGCGACAGAATGGGAAGCTCTTATTGATAAGATTTTTAACAAAGGTGTTCAGGAATTAGATAGAAATAAACGAAAAGCTTTATATGACCAATGGCAATGTATTGTTGCGGAACAGCTTCCTTTGATTTATACGGTGCTTCCAGCGAGTATTTTTGCTGTTCGTAATAAATTTGGGAATCTTTATCCTACTAGTTACGGTGGCGCCTTCCATAATTTAGAAGAAATTTATGTTAAGTAGTTTTTAAGGAAAAGCAATGACTACTTATATTATCCGACGGATAATTATCTCAATCCCTCTCTTATTAGCAATCAGTTTCGTTGCTTTTATGGTTTTTAATTTAGCCCCCGGAAATTACTTTGATACCTTGAAAATGAACCCGCAGATTTCAGAAGAAACAATCAAACAATATGAAGCGCAGTATCATCTTGATAAACCCCCAATAGTTCAATATCTTTATTGGCTAAAGAATATTATTAGACTTGATTTTGGTTTCTCATTTGTCAAGAAACAACCGGTGACTAAAGTCATTAAAAGCAGATTAATCAATACTCTTATTCTGTCTTTAGCAGCAATGTTGTTTACATGGCTTGTTGCTGTTCCTATCGGGATTTATTGCGCGGTTCATCAATATTCCTGGGGGGACAAGATTTTTTCCTCTCTATCTTTTTTAGGTATGTCCATCCCTAACTTTTTCCTGGCTTTACTTTTACTTTTCTTGGTTTCTATTGTTGGGATTTTGCCTTTAGGCGGTATGATGTCAAGCAACTATGAGCAGCTTTCCACTTTTGGTAAAATATGGGATATATTAAAGCATCTTGTTCTTCCTACTGTAGTTATAGGAACAGGAGCTATGGCTGGATTACAGCGTCTAATGAGGGGAAATATGCTGGAGGTGCTTAGAGCCCATTATATTACTACAGCCCGTGCGAAGGGTTTACCGGAGTCCAGGGTAATTTACAGGCATGCTCTTAAAAACGCAATAAATCCAATGATAACTATTTTTGGGTATCAATTATCGGGACTTTTAAGCGGGGCAGCACTTACCGAGATTATCTGCAGCTGGCCTGGATTAGGAAGCGTAATGCTTGAAGCAGTAAGAAGCCAGGACTTATTTTTAGTGATGGGAAGCATGCTTATGGGAGGAATACTGCTTATTTTCGGTAATTTAATAGCGGATGTTCTCCTAGCATGGGTTGATCCGAGAATACAGTACCATTAAAGAAGGTATTTTAATGAGTGAACTTAAATCTTCTTATGAATCTATGAGTCAATTTAAGATGGCCATTAAAAGGTTACGCAAGCACCGTTTGGCTATGGTAGGCTGTGTGATACTCGTGGTTCTTTATCTAGGTGCTATTTTTGCTGATTTTATCGCTCCTTATCATTATGATAATGAGAAAAGGACTAATTCCTATAATCCTCCGACAGCGCTTCACTTTTTTGATGAACAAGGGAAATTTCATTTAATTCCTTTTGTATATGATTATTCGTATGAATTTAATGAATTTTATGAAAGAGTATACAGAGTAGATAAATCAAAAAAATATCCCGTAAAGTTTTTTATTAAAGGTGACGAACA
>DAOVJB010000190.1 GCA_030673425.1 Elusimicrobiota bacterium
ATGCTGCATCTTCATCTAATACAACTGTAACATAACTATGCAGCTGAAGTGCTGATGATGTTATCTGGCTGGTAACAGGCCCCTCTATAAACTGTGCGCATACATCTGCCTTCTTTTTTCCATTCGCAATCAGGAGGACCTTCTTAGCTTCAAGAATGGTACCGATTCCCATGGTGATGGCGAAGCGCGGAACGTCTTCTTCTTTATCGAAAAAGCGGGCGTTGTCCTCAATAGTCTGTTTATAAAGGGCCTTCACCCTGGTCCGGCTTGCAAATGAAGAACCGGGCTCATTAAACCCAATATGTCCGTCGCCGCCTATACCGAGTACCTGAAGGTCAATCCCGCCGGCTTCTTTAATCTTTCCTTCATACCATGCACTGAATTCCTCGGGATCATCAGTATTGCCCTGTGGAACATATACATTTCTCATATTAACATTCACATACTTAAATAAGTTTTCTTCCATGAAAAAATTGTAGCTATTCTTATGTAAAGGAGCAAGTCCAACGTACTCGTCAAGGTTAAATATCGTAACTTTTGAAAAATCCAATCCTTCTTCTTTATGCAACTTTGCAAGTGCCTTGTATGTTCCCACAGGAGTATCTCCTGTTGCAAGACCCAGTACTATATCATGTTTCCTTTTTATCTCTCTTGCTATAATGTCTGCTGAAATTTTACTCATTTCATCATAGTTAGGTGTAATAATTATTTCCATTCACATCCTCCTCTATATAAGATAGCCATACTTCCAACTTTATTATTATATCTATGAACGAGTAAAAAGTCAATGATTTTAAACTATAAAATCTTACATTAATATCTTATCCAAATATTTAAGATTTAGTATAATAAAACTTGACCTTTTCCTATTTTATTTATATATTTAGAGTATAACAAAATAATAAAAATGAATTATGCAGGAGGTTATAAATGGTTTTTGAAAAAGGGCTTTCCCAATCAGAGCTTATAAAGCTAATCGCTAATGCCAAAAAGGATACTGAAAACATAGAAAAAAAAGCAAGATCACTGAATAAAAATGAAAAAGAATTCTTAATTAAGAACGGCAATTTCTCAAAAACCTGGAAGAAGGTAAAGGTGCAAGGCAAACTTAATTTTGATAATATCAGGAATAATATATTTATAGGCGATGTCATTATATCTGAAAATGACCCTAAAGCTAAATTCAAAGAGATATCACTCCCATGCGGTATATTTAACTCAACAATAGAGGATTCCATAATCGATGAAAACGTACTGATAAAAGATACAAAACTCTTAAAAAATTACTATGTTGGACCTGATGTATTAATCCTTAACAACGGGATAATCATATCAGATGAGTTCCCTCTATATGCAAATGGTATAGAAATCCCTGTAGGCATAGAAACAGGCGGAAGAGATATTCAATGTTACAGCGAACTTACAATTGAGGAAGCCTCAAAGATTGCACTAAACAGAAACGATAAGAAATTATTAGGAAAATATAGAGACTTTGTAAAAAAATATACAGAAAAAATAAAACTTAAGAAAGCCCTTATATTAAAAGGTGCTAAAATTCTAAACAACAATGAAATTAAAAATACCTTTATAGGAAATTCCGCGATAGTCTCGGCTACAACAGCAGTAAAAAATACCACAATCTTAAGCAATGAAAGTGAAATCACTCAATTAAAAGACGGCTCATATGTAGTTGATTCAATTGTTCAATGGGGATGTGCGGTTTCATCCATGGCTATTGTGGCAAGTTCCGTATTAACAGAACACTCCCATGTAGAAAGACATGGTAAAGTCACCAATTCAATAATCGGCCCGAATACAGGAATTGCAGAAGGAGAAATAACAGCCTCTCTCGTGGGGCCCTTTGTAGGATTCCACCATCAGGCCCTTTTAATAGCAGCAGTCTGGCCTGAAGGCAAAGGGAATGTCGGCTACGGCGCCAATGTGGGAAGTAACCATACATCAAAAGCACCTGATCAGGAAATATTTCCCGGTGAGGGGTTATTCTTCGGGTTAGGTGTAAATATAAAATTTCCTGCTAATTTTACAAAGGCACCATACACCATTATTGCAACAGGCGTTATAACCCTTCCACAGAAAGTGGAATTTCCGTTTTCACTGATCAATTCTCCGGCTGCGTCCATACAGGGTGTTTCACCTGCATATAATGAAATCATACCAGGATGGGTGCTTTCTGACAATATATTCGCTATTAAAAGAAACGAGGGAAAATACAAAAAAAGGAATAAAGCCAAAAGAACAGAGTTTATATTTGATGTCTTCAGACCCGAGACCATTGACTTAATGACCGAGGCAAGAAACAGGCTCCTGGGTATTAAAGAGCACAAAGAGGCATATCTTGACAAAGACATAAAAGGCATAGGGAAAAACTATTTATTTGATAAAAACAGGTTAAAAGCAGTAGATATATATACATTCTATATCAAACATTATGCCTTAAAAGGTCTCATGAACAAGGTTGATTCTCTTCTGGCAACTGGAGCAAAAAAGCTGAATTGGGACATGCTTGAAAAAAAGACAGATGATGTAAGGTGGGAACATGAGAAAAATGTATTAAAGAAAGAATTTCCCAGCATAACAAATATAAAAGAACTGCTGGCATTCCTGGCTGAGATGGAAGAAGAAATAGCACGAAGCGTTAAATCCTCAAAAGAAAAAGATGACATACGGGGAAGAAAAGTTACAGATGACTATGATTATTCACATACACCTGCAGCAGATGATCCGTTTGTAAAGGAGACCATGCAGGAAC
>DAOVJB010000166.1 GCA_030673425.1 Elusimicrobiota bacterium
GGGAGTATATATTTATAAAATAACTGCTAAAGAAGGTTCTAATACTTTCGAGACAACCAAGAAAATGATTGTAGTAAGATAGAACTTTCAAGAGAAGGAAAAGGTCCGATAAATGGCTCGTAATTTCGTGAAATGTGTGCTGATAGTTTTCTTTCTTTTCCTCACCTCTAATGTTGTTTTTGGTGAGGGAGTGGGAACCACCACGGCCGGTTTCTTAAAGATGGGTGTAGGGGCCAGGGCTATTGGAATGGGAGGAGCTTTTGTAGCTATTAGTGACGATGCTAACGCTACTTATTGGAATCCTGCAGGATTAACGCAGATTAAGAGCCCTGAAATTTCAGGAACCCATAATCAATGGTTTGAAGATATAAGGAGTGAGTATATAAGTTATGTCCAGCCTTTAGCGGGAAAGTTAAGTGGGGTAGCAGGAATTGATATTATTTATATGACTGTTTCTGACATAGAAAAGAGGGATGATGCAGGAGATAAGGCAGGAACTGTTAAAGTAAATAATTTAGCGTATGCTCTATCTTATGGGTATAAGCTGAATAATGATTTATCAATGGGAGTAAAATTAAAGGGAATTTTCCAGGAATATGGTGATAATAAAGGAAACGGTGTAGCAGTAGATGTTGGTTTTTTATGGATCCAGCCGGTTATAAAAAATGAAAAGCTCTCTTTTGGGTTGAATCTGCAGAATATAGGACCAAAGATTAAAACCGGCTCGGAAAAAGAAAAACTGCCTTTTAATATCAAGGGAGGCATTGCCTTAACTTCACCTGAGCGGGGAGTTACACTGGCTGTGGATATGGACAAGCCCGTAGATAATAAAATGAAGTTGCATTCGGGTATAGAGTACTGGTTTAGGGAAATTGTTGCCTTGCGGTTTGGCTATGAAGATGTAGGTGATCTGGGTTCAGGGAGTGGTTTTACAGCAGGGTGTGGTTTCAAGGGGTATGAGACAGAAGAATTTAATAATGTACTTATTCAATTTGATTATGCTCTGGTTTCCTTTGGTGATTTTGGCTATACCCACCGTTTTTCCCTCGCAGTTAAATTTTAAACTTCACCACATAAAAATCCAATCCTAAAAAGAAAATGACTATGAATGATGTTTATAATGATTATGAGGAAATTTTAGATTTATTGAAGCAGTATATCCGGCAGGAACAGCATGACGGTGTGAAGATAGTAAAAGCTTCAAGCTATAAACCAGAATATGAACTACAGGAGAAATCACCTGTCAGCAAATCAGAGGTTCTCGAGAGACTCGCAGAAGAAGTTGCCCAATGCAGGAGATGTCCTCTTGGTAAAAGCAGGATAAAAGCTGTATTTGGCCAGGGAAATCCTGATGCAGACTTAATGTTTGTTGGTGAGGGGCCCGGGTATGACGAAGACAGGCAGGGTCTCCCTTTTGTAGGAAGGGCAGGCCAATTATTGACTAAGATCATAGAAGCAATTAAGATGAGGAGGGAAGACGTTTTTATTACCAATATTGTTAAATGCCATCCTATGAAAGACCCCACATCACCGGAGAAAAGAGGCAATGACCGTCCTCCGGATGATGAAGAAGCCGGTATCTGCAGGCCTTTTTTATTAGCCCAGATAGATATTATTAAGCCAAAAATTATCTGTGCGCTTGGCACCTATGCCGCACAGACATTATTAGATACCAAGCAGACTATAGGAAGATTAAGAGGGCGCTTTTATGATTTTAACGGTACAAAGATAATGCCTACGCTTCATCCTGCCAGCTGCCTTTATCAGGCAAGTAACAAGAAATATGTCTGGGTAGACATGAAAATGATACGGGACGAATTGAAGAAGAGATAGAACTTTTTTATGGGTTATCAATGGATATTTCAACGAGAAAAATTGCTGAAGTTGTTGTGTCTGTGCCGATACATAAGACACTTGATTATTTCGTACCGGAGAAGTTAAGAAGCGAGATAGAATGCGGAAAAAGAGTTCTGGTTCCTTTTGGCAACAGAAAAATAATAGGATACATAATAGGTTTTACTGATAAAACAGAGCAGGAAAACCTGAAGAATATATTAAAAGTTTTAGATAAAATTCCCCTTTTTACAGAGGAGTTTATCACACTGACTAAGTGGATGGCTGATTATTATTTCTGCTCGTGGGGAGAGGCTGTCCATGCTGTAGCGCCTTTTAAGCTCCGGGGGCAGACTAATAAAAGGTTCCCTCCAAAGAAAGATCTGAAAGAATCTCCAGGTACTCACCAGTTCCTAAACACTCCTTTTATTCTCACCCAGGATCAGAAGAAATGCCTTAATCCTATCAAAGAAAATATCAGTCACAATAAACATAGAGCATTCCTGTTACATGGCGTCGGCGGGAGCGGCAAAACAGAAATTTACATGGAAAGTATCCGTTATGCCCTGGATAGGAAAAAACAGGTGATTTTTCTTGTTCCGGAAATCTCCCTGATTGATGATAATCTTGATAAATTACAATCCCGCTTTAAGAACGAAAAAATCACTCTATTTCATAGCCGGATGTCTGAAATACAGAGGTACAATACATGGTTACGTATAAGGAGTGAAGAGATAAATATAATAATCGGGACGCGTTCCGCAATTTTTGCTCCTTTTGACAGACTTGGTCTTATTATTATTACTGATGAGCATGATACCTCATATAAACAGGAACAAAAGCCGATGTATCATACGCATGAGGTGGCATTAAAAAGAGCAGAGTATAATAAAGCAGTAGTTTTACTAAGCTCCAGCAGTCCGTCCATAGAAAGTTATTATAAAGCAGAAACAGGCAAATACGAGTTGTTGGAACTATCTCACTCCATAGACGGCAAGCCTCCTGCTCCGGTAAAAGTTATAGATGTGAAGGAAGAAATAAACAGGAAAAACAGAGGAACCTTTTCTGGTGAGCTGAGGAACGCAATCCGAGACAGGCTCGATAAAAAAGAACAGGTTGTTATTTTCCTGAACCGCAGGGGATATGCAAATTTTGTCATCTGTAAAAAGTGCGGTTCAGCACTCAAGTGTCCTGAATGTAATGTATCATTATCATATCATATTGATGTTCATGAGCTACAATGCCATTATTGCGGTTATAAAAAGCATACTCATGCCAGGGAAAATTTATGTCCTGACTGCAGGAGTCCTCTTATGAGTTACCTGGGAAAGGGAACTCAAAGGGTTGA
>DAOVJB010000077.1 GCA_030673425.1 Elusimicrobiota bacterium
ACTGAAAAAGAGAAAATTATGAGCTCATTCAGGAAAAAGGAAATAGATATACTTGTTACGACAAGTGTAGTAGAAGTAGGAATGGATATTCCTAATGCCAGTGTTATGGTTATAGAAGAAAGCGGTCGTTTTGGTCTGGCAAGTCTGCATCAATTACGCGGGCGTGTGGGAAGGGGCCATTATGATTCCTATTGTATATTGACCGGGAGAACCTCAACGCCAGAAGCAAGGAGAAGAGTAGAAACTATGCTTGCTACGAATGATGGATTTAAGATTGCTGAGGAAGACCTGGCTCTGCGCGGGCCTGGCGAATTTTTTGGAACAAAACAACACGGGTTGCCTGAGTTGAAAATAGGTAATATTATACAGGATTTTGACATTCTTACAAATGCCCGCCGGGAAGCGTTTGATATAGTAGAACAAGATTTAGCACTAAATAGTGATAAACATAAATTAATCAAACATAATCTTCTTGCAAAATTCAAGGGAAGATTAGACTTAATCAAAGTAGGATAACTATTGAACGAACGAAAGTGAACGACAAAGGAGGTTTTTATGCCAAAGATAGCCGTTTATCCCGGGAGTTTTGATCCCGCAACGTATGGACATCTGGATATTATCAAGAGGTCGCTTGAAATTTTTGATAAGGTAATAGTTGCTGTTATTCGCCATCCACATAAGGAGCCTCTTTTTACGTTACAGGAAAGAGTAAAGATGCTGAAGGTAGCCACCAAGGACTTAAAAAATGTAAAGGTTGATAGTTTTGAAGGATTACTGGTTAATTATGTAAAGAGTCAAAAGACAAATATAATCATAAGGGGACTCAGGGCGATTTCAGATTTTGAATATGAATTGCAGATGGTTCTTATGAACAGGCGGCTTAATAATTCTATAGAAACCATTTTCCTTATGCCTGAGGAACATTATTCTTATTTATCTTCAAGCCTTGTTAAAGAGATAGTATTCTCAGGAGGAAAAGCATCTAAGTTTGTACCTCCTGTCGTTGAAGAGGCATTACATAGAAAATTTTCCGTTGACAAAAGCGGGAGGTCGTGGTAAATTTAGAAAAGATGTTTAATATTATAGCTATAATGTTATTAAATATATATGGTATATAGAAAATTTGGAGAATAATGGATTTAATAGAAAATATTAAGAAAAAAGCAAAGAGAAATTACCGGGCTATTGTTTTACCTGAAGGTGAAGAGAAACGTGTCATAAAGGCAGCCTGCAAGATCACCGCAGATAAAATGGCCAAAATTATTCTCTTGGGAGATGAAAAAAAGATTACAAAAATCGCCAAGAGCTTAGATATTTCTTTGGGAAATATTCTAATAATTAATCCTAAAACTTCGAATAGACAGCAGGGATTTTCAGAGGAATTCTATAAGCTTAGGAAATATAAAGGCTTAACTCCCACGCAGGCCCGACAGATAATGTTAAATCCTATTTACTTTGCCTGTATGTTGTTGCGAGAAGGCGAGGTTGACGGAGCGGTCGGCGGTTGTGTCAATACGACCGCTGATACAGTTAGGGCAGCTTTACAGGTAGTGGGTTTAAGGGAGGGAAGAGCTACTCTTTCCAGTTGTTTTCTGATGATTGTTCCTGATTGTGAATATGGGTATAATGGGGCATTTATCTTTAGTGACTGTGGAGTTGTTCCCAATCCTTCTAGTAGGCAATTAGCCGGCATCGCCATTTCATCAGCTGAAAGCGCCAGGTTATTTCTTAATACAGAACCTTATGTAGCAATGTTATCTTTTTCTACCAAAGGCAGTGCCCAACATCCTTCAATTGATAAGATCAAAGAGGCTTTGCAAATAGTAAAAAGCAGAAAACCTCATCTTGCAATTGATGGAGAATTTCAGTTAGATGCAGCTATTGTCCCATATGTTGCTAAAATAAAAGCTCCTGATAATAAAGTAGCTGGCAGAGCTAATGTATTAATTTTCCCTGATTTAAACAGCGGAAATATAGCTTATAAAATAACCCAGCGATTAGGCAGGGCGCAAGCCTATGGACCAATATTGCAGGGTTTAGCTAAACCGGTTAATGATTTATCACGGGGATGTAGTGTAGAAGATATAGTAAATGTGGTAGCTATTACAGCAATTCAGTAGAGGAGATTTAATGGCAAGGAAACTGAGGACACACAAAAAATTAGGTGAGATGCTTGTAGAAGTAGGGATTATTACAGAGGAACAACTTCAGGAAGCTCTTGATGAGCAGAAAAAGAGCGGGGGAAGATTAGGTCAGAATCTGATGGCCCTGGGGTATATTACTGAAGAGATTATGTCCGCTTTTGTAGGTAAACAATTAGGGATTCCTTATGTAAGTTTGGCAGAATATGAAAATATTCCCACCGAGGTTGTTAAATCTGTTCCTGAAGATATAGCCCGCCACCAGACACTCATTCCTATATCTCGTGAAGATAATACTTTAACTATAGCCATGGCTGACCCGCTTAATGTTTTTACCACTGACGACCTGAGGGTTATTACGGGTTGTGAAATTAAGGTGGTAATCTCTTCCGAGGCGGAGATTAAAGGAGCTATTGAGAAATATTACGGTACTAAAGGGTCTATGGAGGACGTCCTTAAAACCATGGAGATGCATGAAGGTACGGGTAGTTTAGAGGTTGTGGAGGCTGAAAAAGATGAGATAGATTTAGCTGCTATAGAGGCAGCCAGCGAGGATGCACCCGTAGTGAAGATTGTTAATCTTATTTTAACAGGGGCAATAAAAGCAGGAGCGAGTGATATTCACATTGAGCCTTATGAAAAAAGTCTTAGAACAAGATATCGAATAGACGGGGTTCTTCATGAGGTAAGCTCGCCTCCTAAACGGATGCAGGCTGCTGTAACCTCCCGTATAAAAATTATGGCGCAGTTGGATATTGCTGAACGACGTTTGCCTCAGGACGGAAGGATAAAAATTAGAGTTACGGGGAAAGAGATAGACCTGCGTGTATCTGTTCTACCGACTGCTTTCGGAGAGAAAGTAGTGATGAGAATTTTAGATGCTTCCAGCCTTTGTTTGGATTTGACTAAATTGGGTTTTGAACAGGAAACATTATCTATCTATAAAAAGAATATAGAAATTCCTTATGGAATTATTCTTGTTACTGGTCCTACAGGTAGCGGAAAATCCACAACTCTTTACTCTACATTGACTACATTAAATTTTCCTGACAGGAATATTGTAACTATTGAAGATCCTGTAGAATACGTTTTAGAGGGAGTAAATCAAGTGCAGGTTAAACCTGATATTGGTTTAACTTTTGCTTCGGGTTTACGTTCTTTCTTGCGTCAGGACCCGGATATAATCATGGTCGGGGAAATAAGAGATACAGAAACAGCAGAAATATCCATTAATGCAGCACTAACAGGCCATTTAGTTTTTTCTACTTTACATACAAATGATGCACCGGGAGCAATTACCAGACTCAACAATATGGGAATAGAACCGTTTCTGACCACATCTACGGTAGTAATGGTAATAGCACAGAGATTAATAAGAGTAATTTGCGGACAGTGTAAGGAGTCCTACGAGGTGCCTGCAAATGTCTTGCAAGATCTCGGTTTCGGTGTCAAAGGAGACAAAGGGGTTACTCTTTATAGAGGAAAAGGGTGCGATAATTGTAGCAATACAGGATACAGGGGGAGACTTGCTTGTTATGAGGTTATGACGCTAACTGAAGATATCAGAGAATTAGTTTTAGAACGCGCCTCAACCCATATGATTAAACAAAAGGCAAGAGAAAATGGTATGACCACATTGCGCGAAGCTGCTATAAGGAAAGTTTTAGCAGGTGTTACAACTGTTGAAGAAATGATGAGGGTGACTTTTGCTGATAAATCATAATTGAGTTAATGAATTTATAAGTTAAAAGATAAGGGGTAATTAAATGATTTCAATGGATGAATTATTAAAAATACTCAGAAACAGAGATGGTTCAGATTTGCATATTACTGTCGGGACTTCTCCTCAATTACGAATTGACGGGGAATTGGTCCCTTTAGAGATGGATAAGCTTGACCCGTCAACCTGCCAGCGGTTGATCTATAGCATACTCACTGATAGTCAAAAGGAAAGATTTGAAAAAAATAATGAGCTTGACATTTCCTTTGGTGTTAGGGATGTAGGCAGGATAAGAATGAATGTCTTCCGTCAAAGGGGATGCGTGGGGGCAGAATTAAGAGCTATTCCATCGAGAATCATGAGTTTTGAAGAACTGAGTTTACCTCATGTAGTTAATGAATTTGTTAGGTTACCTAAAGGATTAGTTCTATTAACCGGTCCGACAGGAGCTGGTAAAAGTACTACTTTAGCATCAATGATTGATTATATCAATGAAACCCGTCATTCCCATATAGTTACTATTGAGGACCCGATTGAATATCTGCATACACATAAGAACTGTATCGTTAATCAGAGAGAAGTAGGAAGCGATACCCATTCTTTTGCCAGTGCCTTAAAGCATGTTTTAAGACAAGACCCTGATATTATTTTAATTGGAGAGATGAGAGATTTAGAGACAATAAGTGCTGCCCTGACTATTGCTGAAACAGGCCATCTTGTTTTTGCTACGCTTCATACAACTGACGCAGGACAATCTATTAATAGAATCATTGATGTATTTTCTCCCCATCAGCAATCCCAGATCAGGGCGCAGTTATCGTTTGTTCTTCAGGGTGTTATGTGTCAGCAACTTATCCCGAAATCTTCCGGTACAGGCAGAGTAGTGGCGGTAGAGGTCTTAGTAGTCACTCCTGCTGTAAGGAATTTGATCAGGGAAGAAAAAACTCAACAGATACCTTTAGTTATGCAGACCGGTGGTAAATTTGGCATGCAGACAATGAATTATGCACTACAGGATTTATATACCAAGAAGATAATTACCTATAGTGAAGCTATGGCACACACAACTGATCCTGAAGACTTCTTAAGAGTGTGTAAAGATAAAGAAAGAAGTTAAGTGTTATTTTTATGCAGGGTTAAAGTGATAAGACTGAATAATAGATAAATTTAATATGAGCCTTTCATTAAGGAAGGCTATTTTTTATAGTAAAAGGAGAAAATTTCTCAAGATGTTAGTTGATAAGGTCTATGAGACTATAACAGAATATAATATGATTCAGGAACACGATAGGATAATTGTAGGTGTTTCAGGAGGGCCTGATTCAGTTACGCTGTTACATATTTTGGTCGGGTTGAAAGAAAAGATGAAGCTGTCTTTACACGTAGCCCACCTGAATCATAAATTACGTGGTAAAGATTCAGATAAAGATGCTCAGTTTGTCAGGCTTTTAGCTGAAAAGTTTAACCTACCTTTTACTGTAAAGGCAGTAGATATAGATGCTTTTTCCAAACGCAAGAAATTAACCCTGGAAGAAGCTGCCCGTAAGAAACGTTATGATTTCTTTAGAGATCTTGCCAGACGCGTCAAAGCCACGAAAATAGCATTGGGACATAATGCTGATGATGAGGTTGAGACCATTGTGATGTGGCTTCTTAGGGGAGCGGGCAGAAGCGGCTTGACAGGCATTCCTCGCAAGAGAAAAATTACCCCGTTTCCATTTGCAGGAGATAATATTAATATTATTCGTCCGCTTATAGAAATTCCCCGCAGGGAAATAGAAAGTTACTTAAAGAAATTCAAGGTTTCTTATCGTATCGATAAATCCAACTTAAGTCCTCTTTTTATGCGTAATAAAATAAGGCTGGAACTATTACCTTTAATTAGAAGCCAATACAGTCCTCATTTTGATTCTTTGCTTCTTCAAACCGCCCGCATCTTACGTGATGAAAAAGAGATACTGGATAAGGAGATTGATAAAACCTTAAAGAAGCTTATAGTAAAGGTATCACCTCAAAAGATTTCTGTTGATTTAAATAAGTTTTTAAGATACAATATATCCCTGGAAAGAGAGGTAATCCGTCGTATAGTCTGGTTGGTTTCTCGCGGGAAGGTGAGTCTGGATTACGGAAAAATCGCGGATATAATTAGATTTGCCCGTAGAGCTAAAGTAGGCAAAAAACTTCTTCTGGCGGCTTCTCTTGTTGTTAAAAAAAGCTATGGTCTTTTAGAATTCGTCCTGGGAAAAGAAGTAAAAAAACGTGAAAAATCTTTTTATGGCAGGCTAAAAGTCCCAGGAACCACAGATATTCCGCAGTTAAACCTTGTTGTAGATACAGCTGTTTTTAAGAAA
>DAOVJB010000118.1 GCA_030673425.1 Elusimicrobiota bacterium
ATTACCTAAAATGATGGGTTTCCAGGCGGCAGGTTCAGCGCCTATAGTAAAGGGGCATCCTATTGATGATCCGGAAACTATTGCTACGGCGATAAGAATAGGCAATCCTGCGAGCTGGAAGCAAGCTGAAGATGCACGTGACGAATCTGGCGGGGTAATTGATATGGTTACTGATAATGAGATAATTGAGGCTTACAGAATGCTTGCTGATTTGGAAGGTGTTTTTGTTGAACCCGCTTCTGCCAGCAGTTTAGCGGGGCTTAAGAAATATGTTAAACGAGGATATTTTGATAAAGGTTCCAAGACTCAGGTGAACGTGGTATGTATTCTCACCGGTCATGGGCTGAAGGACCCTGACAGGGCCATCAAAGTTGCAGAATCCCCAAAAGTAATAGATGCCTCGACCAAAGCGGTGCTTAAAGAAATCGGGTTCTAAAGTAGACGGGAATTAAAAGTTAATGGTCAAAGTTAAAGCTTATGCCAAGATTAATTTGTATCTGGATGTAATCGGGAGAAGGTCTGACGGATATTATAATATACGTACGATAATGCAGAAAATAAATTTAGCGGATGAATTGATTGTAAAAGGTAGCAAAAAGGGTATAAAAATTATATGTAATAAAGAGGGAGTTCCTTCTGATAAAAGTAACACTGTTTATAAAGCAGTTGAATTGCTTAGGGAATATGTTCAAAACAGTGGTATAAAGAAAGAAAAATTCACCAGGAGTAAAGGGGTAGAAATAAAAATAGATAAAAACATTCCTGTAGCAGCAGGCTTAGGCGGTGGTTCCAGTGATGCTGCTGGTGTGTTAATAGCCCTTAATAAATTATGGGATTTAGGGTTATCCTTAAGGACACTGGAAGGACTGGGATCAAGAATAGGTGCGGATGTCCCTTTTTTTATTAGAGGGGGCACAGCCTATTGTTATGGCAGGGGAGATAAGATTAAAAGGCTGCAATCTTTAGGGACTTTAGGTGTTATACTGTTAAATCCAGGATATCATGTTTCTACCAAATGGGCCTATGGAAATCTAAAATTAAAGTTGACAAATAAGAAAAATGATAATATAATACAAAGATATGCTCATATTCAAAGGTTAAAAAGAGCCCGAGATTTAACTATTGAAAAATTAGAGAAATTTTTATATAATGATTTAGAAGAGACGGTTATAAAAAAATACCCCTCGATCGGGAAAATAAAATATAAGCTTAAGAAAGCAGGGGTAGAAGCAATACTTATGTCTGGCAGCGGTTCTACGGTTTTTGGATTGGTTCCTACTCAAAAATTTGCTGAGAAGGTAAAGGAGGTGTTGCAACAAGACGATAACTGTTGGATATGGGTAGGGAAAACAAGAAAATAATGAAAGGGTGGTGAAAGTAGTGGAAATTACGGAGGTAAGAATATACCTGGTAGATGATAATGATAAATTGAAAGCCTTCGCTAATGTTACTTTCGATAACTGCTTTTTAGTCGGTGGTTTGAGAGTAATCAGTGGAAGCAACGGGTTGTTTGTCAGTTATCCAAGTCGGAAGTTAAAGAACGGTACTTTTAAGGATATCGTCCATCCTCTTGATAACGATACCCGTAAGTTAATTGAAGATAAAGTTTTAGAGGCTTATAATCAGAAGTTAAAAGAGCCTACATCTTCAAGTACTTCCGGGGCATCAGAAGAGATTTAAGAATATAATCATTTATACCTGAATTGCCGAGTGGTGTAATGGTAACACACAGGCCTTTGGAGCCTGCGTTCTTGGTTCGAGCCCAAGCTCGGCAGAGATATGGAATAGGTGTATAAGCAAAGCATGGCTAAGTGATGGGGGATGAATAGTTAAAAGATGAGTTAGCTATTCATCTCCTATGACAGGTAGTCTCTATATTTTTTAGGTAGCATCCAATATATAAAAGGGAAGTATTAGTGAGAAATATTGTTTCTATTGTTCTTGCGGCAGGTAAGAGCAAGAGAATGAAATCAAATATTCAGAAAATTGTTCACGAAGTTGCAGGCAAACCGATGATTACACATGTTATTGAGACATTGGAAGATGTGCCTGTAACTCGTAATATCATTGTAATAAATCCCGAGGGTACAAGAGCACGGCAGGTTCTAAAAAAACATATAAGTGTTAAATATATAGTGCAAAAGGAACAGTTAGGCACAGGACACGCAGTGATGCAGGCAAGGAAGTTGCTTGAGAATTTTAAGGGAATCATTCTTGTGGTTTGTGGTGATACGCCGCTTCTTACTGTTAAAACTCTTAAGCGATTGATAAGCAAGCATATTGCCCGTAACGCAGATGCTACACTGCTTACTACTGATATGGATAACCCGAGTGGCTACGGAAGGATAGTTCGTAACAGTAATGGTAGTGTCCAGAGAATAGTTGAACAGAAGGATACTTCATGCGAACATAGATTAATTAAGGAAATTAATACAGGCACATATTGTTTTGATGCTAAATATCTTTTTAAGGCGCTTAATAAGATTACCAATAAGAACAAGCAGCAGGAATATTATCTGACAGATGTTATTGAAATCCTTGCCAATGAAGGGCATGTTATTGAGGCAGAGAAGACGCTTGATCCTAATGAAGTAGTAGGAATAAATACAAGATCTCAGCTTGCTCAGGCCGAGACTATATTACGCCATAGGAAATCGGATGAGCTTATTATTTAAGATGGTAATTCAGTATGGAGGAATTGTAGTATGCGTAATAAATTAGAAATTTTTTCTGGTAATGCCAATCTGAAATTAGCCAACGAAATCTGCGGGTGTCTAAAAGTTTCTTTAGGAAATGCGGAAGTTTCCAGGTTTAGTGATGGTGAAATTGAAGTAAAAGTTGAGGAAAGTGTTCGAGGAGCAGACGTTTTTGTCATTCAGCCTACATGCCCGCCTGTAAATGATAATCTTATGGAGTTATTGATTATGATTGATGCTCTGCGCAGGGCATCAGCTCAAAGGATTACCGCGGTTTTACCTTACTATGGTTATTCAAGGCAGGACAGGAAAGTAGCTCCGCGTGTACCGATTACTTCTAAATTAGTGGCAAATCTTATTAGTGAGGCCGGGGCTAATCGTGTTTTATTAATGGATCTGCATGCCGGTCAAATTCAGGGGTTTTTTGATATACTGGTTGACCATCTTTTTGCTACGCCTGTTTTAATAGATTATTTTAAGAAGAAGAAATTGAAAAATCTAGTAGTGGTTTCTCCTGATGCCGGCGGTGTAGAAAGAGCAAGGGCTTTTGCTAAAAGGGTTAAGGCCTCTTTAGCATTTATAGACAAACGCCGTCCAGCTCCTAATGAAGCCATAGTTATGAATGTCGTAGGAGAAGTCAAAGGGAAAAATGTTATTATTCTGGATGATATTATTGATACGGGTAAGACTCTGATTAAAGCTATCGGGGCATTAGAAAGGAACGGTTCTCATAAGATATATGCTGTCTGTACACATGCTGTTCTTTCCGGAAATGCTGTTGAAAGAATAAAGAAATCAAATTTAGAGAAACTTGTGGTGACTGATACTATCCCTTTAGATAAGAGTAAAATTTGCGATCAGATTGAAGTCCTGTCTATTGCAGGGTTGTTAGCTGAAGCTATAAGCCGCATTCATAGGGAAGTATCGGTAAGCAGTCTATTTTTATAAAATGTGATATGGGTTCGGAGATTTGGTAATAAGGATAATTCATATTACCTTTCTCTGGGTACCTATATCTCTTTTTTATGTTAGGAGGAAAAGATGGAAGAAATAGTGTTAGAAGCTAAAAAGAGGATAATGAAAGGTAAACAGGGCGTACGTAAACTTCGCAATCAAGCTCTTATACCGGCTATTCTTTACGGAAGAGGGAAGGAGTCTGTTTCCTTAGAGATTAACGAGAAAGATATTAAAAAGATAATTAATACCGGGTCATGGGAAAGTGTGGTTATAGACTTAAAAGTAGAGGGCGATAACGAGGTTACAAATGTTATTATTAAAGATATCCAGGTTGACCCGATAAAAAGAAATCTCCTGCATCTTGATTTATGCGAAATATCTCTTAAGGAAAAAATAAAGGTTCACATGCATATTGAAACGGTAGGTGAGGCCCCCGGTGTAAAAAGTAACGGCGGAATATTAGAACATATAACAAGAGAGATAGAAATTGAATGTTTACCGACAAAGATACCTGAAAGTATAAAGATAGATATTTCTGCTCTTGAGATCGGTGATGCTATTACCGTTGGCGGTTTAGCGGTATCCGATGATATAAAAATCATCACAGATCAAGAACGGGTAGTTGTCAAAGTAATACCTCCCACTGTATTGGAAGAGAAGATTGAAGAAGAAGCTCCTCTGGCTGAAGCTGTTGAGCCTGAAGTAATCGCAAAAGGTAAGAAGGAAGAAACGGAAGAAGAACCAAAAGAAGAACAATAACTATGGGTTTAATGAAAAAAGCAAAAGAGCCATTTAGATTTTATACAAGGTTGAATTTATTAGAGCTGACAGGTAAAAAGGCCAGGGATATAGAAGAGTTGCTTAATATTACTAGAGAAGTGTCTGGCGCTGTAATTTATTATCACACCCATCATTTTCTGCAACAACAGCAGTATCTTTCTCCTGAACC
>DAOVJB010000129.1 GCA_030673425.1 Elusimicrobiota bacterium
GAGGGGATTTTTTGGTGGAACTGGTTGAGTAATCCTGATGCTGGCGGTGAAAGTGATACTGATTATACACCTCAAAATAAGCCTGCTGAAGAAGTATTAAAAAAATTCTACTTAAATAAATAAATTAATTAATGGTTACGAAGGTTTATGGTGCCAGTTCTTAATAATAAATTAAAATACAGAAATAAGATTCATATTAAAAACTACTTTCCTCCTAAAATAAGAAGAATTTATTCTGAGGAAAATAGTGTCGGACAATATGAAAAATTTGAGATAGACATAGTTCTTGATGATAAGAATATTTATCAGAATCCCTATGACCCTATAGAGATTGATGTGTCAGCAATTTTCACGGCTCCTAATGGAAAAAGGTTCAATGTCCCTGGATTTATATACCAGGGATTTTCTTTATCTGGTTCCAAGCAATTAAAAGAATACCACAAACCTGTTTGGAAAATTCGTTTTGCGCCTAATCAAAAGGGAAAATGGTCTTATCAGGTTAAAATAAAGAATCCTCGAGGCAAAGATAACTCGGGGGTTTTGTTCTTTAATTGTATTTCCTCTGATAATCCCGGTTTTATTCGAGTCAATAAAAAAGATAATCGTTATTTCCAGTTTGATTCAGGAAAGTCCTTTTATGCTTTAGGGGAAAATCTCTGCTGGATTGAACCTGATGACCCTTTTAATTTTAATGATTATTTGACTAAATTGAAAAGAAGTCACCAGAACTGGACACGGATTTGGAATTGGCCCTTTTATCTCATTGTAGAATGGTCTAAACCACGAGCAAAAGGCTTAGGCAGATTTAGCCAGCCTGATTCCTGGAAGTTTGACCAGATAATTGAGATTGCAGGGCGTAAAGGTGTTTACATCCAGATGGTATTTAATTTCCATGGTATGTTTATACCGGGGGATGAATGGGAGAATAATCCCTATAATAGAAAATTAGGTGGTTCTTGCAAAAAGCCGCAGGAATTCTTTACTAATCAACAAGCAAAAGAATTATTTAAACGTAAGTTAAGATATTTCGTTGCTCGCTGGGGATATAGTTCTAACATTTTAGCCTGGGAACTTTTCAATGAAGTTGACCTTATTGGAAATATTAATGAAGACGAAGTGGTAAATTGGCATAAGGAAACGGCTCATTATTTAAGACAAAATGATCCCTTTAGGCACTTAGTGACTACAAGTTTTTCCAAGCCTAACGGAGGAGATAAGGTCTGGAGATTAAAGGAAATTGATTATACACAAGTTCATAGTTATATTAATGATGTAGTTACTTTAATAACCTCTTTAAGTAAAGTTCGTCAGAAATATAGAAAGCCATGCATTATAGGAGAGATTGCTGGAGAAATAACCAATGTGAAACAAGAAGCAAAAGATAAAAAAGGTATTAGACTCCATAACAGTCTCTGGACGTCAACAATGTCACCTCTTGCCGGGACAGCAATGTATTGGTGGTGGTATGGCCACATTCGGCTCAATAATCTTTACTGTCATTATAAAGCCCTGGATGAATTTACCAAAGATATTGACTGGCAGAATTTAAGACTAGTCCCTATAAATGCAGAGATTGAGGTTAAAGATCAAGACCGTGGTGATGTTATTATCTCTCCTATTTTGAATTGGGAACCTTCTACAGGCTCTAAATTTAGGATTCCATCTAATGGTTTTATAAAGTCTGACGGAAGATTATCTAAGTATTTCCACGCTTCATATCATTCACAATGGAGAGTAACTCCCACATTTGATGTTACTTATTCTGAAGATGGTATTTTTTCTATTTATATATTTCAATCATCCTGGTTAGGGGCAGGATTAAAGATTGTATTAGATGATAAAGTTGTTCTTGAAAAAAGATTCCCTCCGGCAGCCAAAGATACCATAATTAATCAAGAATATAGGATTAAGATACCGGCAGGACATCATGTAATTAAGGTTGTAAATGATGGTAGAGATTGGATGAATGTGAGCTGGATAAAATTTTGTAATAAAGCTTCCCCCCGGCTTAGAGTGGTGGGTTTACAGAATAGAAATTTCGCTATTGTTTGGTGTAAAAATCGTCAAAGTACAACAGAGAACTATTTAGAACATTTTACTCTTAAACCAGTTCAAGGAGCTAAAATTAAAGTTTTAGGGTTAAACAGGGGCAATTATAGAGTTGAATACTGGGACACATATAAGGGGAAGGTTTTTAAGAGGCAAAACCTAAAGACTAAAGGGAATATATTAGAATTGAATTTACCTGCGATTACTACTGATATCGCTTGTAAGATAAGGAGAAAAAGAAAATGAGAAGAATTAAATTTGGAGTTCTAATTGTTTTAGGTATTTTATTGATATGGGTAAATATTGCCTGGGCAAGAATGTATTTAGAGACCGGATGGGTTATGAAGGAAGCTAAAGGAGTTACTGAGAAACCAGATGTTATTTCAACTCTAAATTATAAGCCGGATAATTGGTTTGAGGCTACGGTACCGGGGACAGTTTTGACGACTCTGGTTAATAATGAAATATATCCTGACCCTTATTTTTCAAATAATAACAGACTAATTCCAGAAAGTTTGCATAAGAATTCCTATTGGTATCGGCTGGAGTTTTCTCTGCCAGAGGAATTTGCTCAAAAGCAGGTTTGGTTAAATTTTGACGGGATAAATTACCAGGCGCAAGTCTGGTTAAATGGTAAGCAAATAGCTGATTTAATCGGGATGTTTAAGAGAAATATTATTAATATTAGTTCTGGAGTTTTAATGAATGCCAAAAATTGCTTAGCAGTAAAAATAATACCACCTCCACATCCAGGTGTTCCTAGTCATAGAAACGGTGGGGATGGGGTAATTGGTAGAGATGTGACTATGCAATCTACTGTTGGTTGGGACTGGAATCAACCAGTGAGAGATAGAAATATGGGTATCTGGGAAGATGTTTATATTACTACGACCGGGTCAGTTGATATAAGAAATCCACATATAATTACAGATCTTCCGTTGCCTTCTACAAACCTGGCGAATCTTACTATTTCAGCAGAGTTGATTAATGTTACTAATGAAAAACAAACAGGCAAATTACAAGGCATAATCGGCAATATTGAATTTTTACAAACAGTAACTTTAGATGCAAACGAAACTAAAGAAGTAATATTTTCTACCACCACTTATAAACAACTTATTATTACTGAACCTCGTCTCTGGTGGCCGAATGGCTATGGTGAGCAGGAACTTTACAATCTGAAACTTGCCTTTAAAACCGAGAAAGGAATTCTCTCTGATAAAGACCAGGTGCGTTTTGGTATTCGTGAAATTACTTCAGATATTCCTCGTGGCATGGAACGGGTTTTCTATGTTAATGGCAAAAGGATTTTCGCCAAAGGCGGAAACTGGGTAGTTACTGATATGATGTTACGCTTTCAGAATTACCGTGATGCTAAGAAAAGGTATTACGACGAAATTCGGTATGCTAAAGAAGCCAATCTGACCATGCTTCGTATCTGGGGTGGAGGAATAGCCGAACGGGATGAATTCTATGATGCCTGTGATGAATATGGAATATTAGTGATGCAGGATTTTTGGATTACCGGCGACTGTAATGGTAGATACGGAGGAGATAGGGGCTATCCTGATGACCGTAAGTTATTTCTTGATTGTGCCAGAGATACCATAAAAATGCTGCGTAATCATCCCAGTCTTGCCTTCTGGTGTGGTGGTAACGAAACTCCTGCTCCTTCTGACATAGAGAATGCACTAAAAAATGACCTTATTCCTACTCTGGATGGAACAAGGATTTTTGTTACTGCTTCTGACAGGGATGGTTTGCATGGACATGGTCCGTATACTTTTATTGAGGATTCAAAAGTTTATTATAAATCTGGTGGTTTTACTACAGAGTTGGGTACTTATGCTGTGCCAACTGTAGAAAGTATGAGAAAAATGCTTAAGGAAGAAGACCTATGGCCCAAAAATAGAAATGCATGGATATACCATAATACATTTAAAGGCTTTGACTCCTATGATGCGGCTGTGAATAAATATGGCTTTGCAGATAGCATTGAAGATTATTGCATGAAAGCACAACTATTGAATTATGTAAGTCACAGGGCTATGTTTGAAGGCTGGCATAAGAGGAAGTGGAATAATACAAGTGGAATACTAATATGGAAGTATAATTCAGTCTGGCCCAGTCTTATCTGGCAACTTTATGATTGGTACTTAGAGCCAAACGCCGGGTATTATTCAACAAAGATAGCCTCTGAACCTTTACATATTCAATGGTGTCCTGAC
>DAOVJB010000106.1 GCA_030673425.1 Elusimicrobiota bacterium
AATCTTTCTCAACTTCCCTTTTGCATCATGCCTTTTTATCTCCTCCTTTCGGTAATTTTACAATAACAATTGTTCCTTTTCCCTCACCTTTAGACATAATTTTAATTGTACCATTATGTTTTTTGACAATTTCTTTGCAGATTGAAAGTCCTAACCCTACCCCTGAAAATGAAAGACGGCGTTTATAAAATTTTTCGAATAGCTTGTTGCTATCTTTCTCTATTACACCAACACCTGTATCTTTAACCTTTATTTCTATCCATTTATCTTTTACCCTGCTTGTTAAGGTTATCTTTCCTCGTTCTGTAAATTTTACAGCATTATCCATAATATTTCCCAGTAGAGTTTCTATATCTTTCTCATTACCCCATACTCTATTAGCACTTTTTGGTATATCTACTATCAATTTTATTTTTTTCTGGTCCGCAGAATATGCTGTATATTTTATAATTCTATCTATAATTTTCTTTAATGAAACATATTTTGTTCCTTTTATTTTTTCTTCACTTATAAAATATACATTCAATATGTTATCTATATCCTTACGAATTGTTCTGAGATTATTAAATAACATACGCTCTGCTTTTTTAATAGTCTGTGAATCTTTTCTTTCAGTCGCACGCTGTAACATATCAAAAGCCATTTCAGCCGCTGAAACAGGTGTTTTAAGGGTATGTGACACATTACGAATTAATTCTGATTTTATTTTTTCTACCTCCTTGCGTTCTGTTATATCATGCATGGTTGAAATATAGCTTAATATGTTTCCCTTATTATCTTTAACCGCATTTATAGCTCCATAGCTTACAAATTCTGAGCGGTCTTTTCTTTTATTATGAATCTCCCCCTCCCAGAAGCCCTGTTTTTTTATAGTATTCATTATTTTTATCATTGCTAATCCCGGGGTAGAACCTACATTTAAGATTGATGCAAATTTTCCTATCAATTCTCCTTTTTTATAACCAAACAGTTCATTCATAGCACTATTTGTGTAGATTATTTTTCCATCAGCAGATGCAATATTTATTGCTTCTTTAGATACTTCAACAGCCTTAAGAAGCTTATCCTTTTCTTCTTCTATTTTCTTGCGCTCGGTGATGTCAATAAATGAAGTCACCATACAGACAGAATTGCCATTTTCATCTTTAACCATATTTGCTGAAACTTCAACATAGAAAGTTGAACCGTCTTTTTTCAAAGCAACTAATTCACCTATCCAGCCTTTCTTATCACGTAATATTTCTATTATCTGTTCTGCTTTTTCTTTCGTATACCATAATTTTACAGTAGACTCCCCTATAATTTCTTTTTCATCATCATATCCCCACATTTTAATAAAAGAATCGTTTACATATGTTATCTTTCCTTCAAGATTAGCAATGGCAATAGCATTAATAGATGATTTTAATATACTATCTTTTACTATTTCTTCAATCTTTTTATATTCTGTATCTCTCTTACCCATTTTTTACGCCTTATATTTTTTAATATTGCTTTCTATTTCCATCTTTTCATTGTATCATAGTTATAATTTACAAACAATAAAAAAATGCCACCAAATTAACACTATGATGGCATCCTGTAACCTAATTTTATAAGTTATTTTTTCAATCTCATAAAACCTCAAGTTCCTCATTCAAATCCTTACCCTATAATTTCAGTAATTGCTCAATAAAATGTCCCGCCCATCTATAAATGTTCTTTTCATCGATACTTTGTCTCATCTTCTTAATGCGGTTTTCCCTTTCCTTTTTGGACATCTTAAGAGCAGTATAAATTCCGTCAGCAAATGCTTCAGTATCATAAGGATTAATTAAAATTGCATCTTTTAAGTCCCTGGCTGCTCCTGTAAAGTGACTCAACACCAACATTCCCTTAAGATCTACATTAGCCATCAGGTATTCTTTAGCAACCAGATTCATCCCATCGTGAAGTGAAGCAACCAAGCATAAATCAGCACTTCTGTAATATGCTAATATTTTGTTATATTCTATACGTTTATTTACCAATACTATCGGATACCAGTATCCTGACCGATACTTCCAGTTAACCTCTTCAGCCAAAGCCTGTATAGAATTAATCAAATCCTTATAGGTTTGTATACGGAGCCTGCCTAATGCGCCTAATTGCAAATAAACAAATTTACCCTGATATTCGGGATATTTTTCAAGAAATCTATCTACTGCTTTTATCTTTTCAAGAATCCCCTTAGTATAATCCACCCTGTCTATACCCAGGCAAAGAATCTCATAAGGAGGATCTATATCCAAAGGAATCTTATCAATACTCCTGGTTACCTTAATATTAGATGCGTGCCTGGATATAGCCTCTGCATCTACGCTTATAGGGAAGGGTCTGACAATTGTCTTGTGCCCTTTATAAATAACTGATAACTCTTCCCAGTTTACTTTAGCCTCCAGTTCCTGTTCAATCGTGGACAGGAAATTATGACAATGGTAAAGAATATGAAAACCTAAAAGGTCATTAGCCAGGAGCCCTTCTAATAACTCCTTTTTTTGCGGGCAGACACGGAATACCTCTGGATTCGGCCAGGGAATATGCCAGAATAAGGCGCTAATAACATTCTTTCTTTTCTCCTTAATATATTGAGCACATTTAACCAGATGATAATCCTGTAACCAGATAAATGCTTTTTTATCTCCTATTTCCTTTAAAATAGCATCTGCAAATTTTTTATTAACAGCTTTGTAGCAATTCCAATGTTCTCTATTGAATATAGGCTGCCTGTAAGCAATGTGGGATAATGGCCAGAGGGATTGATTTGCATAACCGTAATAGTAGCCTATCTCTTCCTCTTTTGTCAGCCATACTCTCTTTAAGGTATAACGCGGTTTATCCGGGGGAACCTGTACTTTATCGTTTTTATCCACTGCATCCTTATCTGCATCACCACTACCGTAAGCCACCCATATGCCTTTGCAGGCCTGCATAACAGGATCCAGAGCAACCGTCAGTCCCCCTATCGCCTTAGCCCATTTTATAGCTTTACCAGAATATTCATGGCTGTAAGGCTCACGGTTAGATGCAATTACAAATACATGGTCTTTTAACTGCTTTTTAATGGTATTCTGTAATCTTTCTTTTGTCCACATCTATAACTTTATCTCCTTATAAAGAAAAAACACTGTTTCTTAAGTCCCTTCTATTATACCCTAAAGGAGGCCTTTTTGTCAAGGCGTCCTACTGCCTAAGGTGCTCCATGTATAGTCTGCGGATATTATTGAAAGTTTTAATATATTCTTCTGTGCTGTAATCAGGATATGCCCATTCCCCGGGAATGAAACTCTCTTTTTTATACTTCAACGTTATCTCCGCATAAATCCCGCCTGTCAAATAAATCCTATGTTGATAATTCTTGATGGTAGCAAGCACAAGCTTGCTTGCCGTAATATATCCCGGGTCTATATTTATCCTCCTGTTGCCGTTATCAAGCATAAATTCTTCTTCTAACTTATTAGTATATAGCTTTATACCGGCCAGTTCATCCGGCAATATTAATTTATTAAAACTATAGAACCTGCGTTTCAGGTTCTTTCCCATCTCTTTTTCATAATAATCTGTTTTATCAAAATTGAAAATATCGCTCTTGTAGTCAATCGGCCCGAAATGCTTAAGGAGTATATCCCTGACCTTATCCAAAATACCTAAATCATTAACAATAAGGCCTGTTATTAGTTTTACTTTTTGCGGTTCTGTTATCTTGCCCATAAAAGAATCCTTATTTTAACATTATAAGAGACATTATTCTCTCGGTTGTATTTTTCTCTTTTCTGTAAGAAAAAAACTCTTCGTTACTACAAGAGGTACAAAAACCGGAATCCACAATATTAGCCTTTTTTATACCGCTGGATAACAACTGCTCCAGGTTGGCTTTTATCAGGTCACAATAAAGTCTGTCTTTGCTCCTAATAATGTAATTGGGAAAATATTCGGTAAATTCCTCTTTTACCTCGTAACAGCAAGCTCTTATCGCGGGACCTATGCCTACTAGAATATTCTCCGGGTCGCTTTTGTATCTCTTTTGCATTACATTTATTAATTTTCCTGAGATTTTCTCCAATACTCCATTGTATCCTGCATGAGCTATGCCAATTACTTTATTTTCATAATCATAAAAGAACAACGGAATACAATCTGCGGTCAGTATAGCTATAGGAACTTCCTTATCAAGAGTAACGGCACCGTCACTTTGAAAAATAGCAGTCGAAGCGTCCAGTGCACCACTTCCCCTGTCAAGCGGACTTACCTCGGCAATACTGTTTTCATGAACCTGTTCCAAACAGACTAAATTTTCATGGTCTATGTCTAAAGACCCACAGAATTTTTTTCGGTTCTCTATAACAACATTCCTATCGCCGGAACCAAACGCCATGTTAAGCCTGCTACCACTAAAAGCACAAACTACAGAATTATCATTAAACTTAAATTTATAATATCCGCTTTCTCTTTCTACTATAAATTTATTCATATTCCACCTTTCATGTTATATTTAAAGGATCCATATCAATACTGACTTTAAGAGCTCTTGGAAATCTTCTATTAGTTATTACATCTTTAATTAAGTCGTGCAGTAAATTTTTATCTCCGCCCTTAATCAAAATCTGCCATCTATAGAATCCCCTTAATTTGAATAATGCTGCAGGAGATGGTCCCAGGATTGAAATTTCAGTTTCACTCTTTACAACATCAGCTGACAAAGCCTTCCCTAATTCTTCCGCTATCTTAGACACCTTTTTTTCTTCCTTACCTTTAATAATTACATTTATCAGATGGCTGAAAGGAGGATATTTTAACTCTTTTCTAAAAGCAGTCTCTTTCTTATAGAATTCTTTATAATTATGCCCCTTTAACGCAACCACGGCATAATGTGACGGATTATATGTCTGGATTATCGCTTCAGCTCCTACGGCTCCTGTATTGACCAAATCTATTAACTGGCTAAACAAGCAATAGCTGTATTCGCCTGAATGAAAATCAGGAATATTAAGCATACTATCTGTAAAAATTATGCCAATCAGGCTAACCTGCGGTAGAAAAGAAGCTCTTAGAATA
>DAOVJB010000024.1 GCA_030673425.1 Elusimicrobiota bacterium
CTTGGGACCGAACTGGGTGGGATTAACAAAAATACTGATAACCAACAGGCTATTTTCCCTGCGTGCCCTATTCATCAGGCTAAGATGCCCCTCATGAAGTGCTCCCATCGTAGGTACAAAACCTATGGTTTTATTATCTTTCTTGAGATTAGCAATAATTTCCTGCATCTGTAAAACAGAATGAATAACTTTCATATATATTTCCTTTTATATCAGTCTTCGTTGTTAAGATACTTATCAAAAAATTCAACTATTCTTTTTTCGTACTCTGTGCTCATTAATCCGTGAGATTCAAGATGGTCTGCTTCCGGAACAATCCACAACTCTTTCGGTTCTTTTGCCGCTTTATATAACAGTTGAGCATTCTCTTTTAGAATCCTCGCATCCTCTTCACCGTGAATAATAAATACAGCCCCTGGGCTGATTTTACCTATATATTTAAGCGGATCGGCTTGCTTAGCCTTAAAACCCAGACGCAGTTCCACTGTCTTAATGGTCAAATATACAAGAGGGAACTTGGGAAGATTGAAAAATAACTTTGCAAAACGTGTAACAGTACGTTCAAAAGACACAAAACTTGAGTCTGCTACTACTGCTTTTAAGTAAGGTGTTTTGGCTGCAGCCATAAATGCCACAGCCCCTCCCATAGATACGCCAATTGCCCCGATCTTTTCTCTATCTATATCCTGCCTGCTTTTTAGATAATCAACAGCACCTAAGAGGTCATTCACCTCATAATAACCTAATGAACAATAACCCGGACTATCACCGTGGGCCCTGAAATCAAACATAAAAATGTTATAACCGGCATCATGTAAAAATGGAGGAAAACTGACTAAATCACTCTTATTAGTGCCAAAACCATGACATAGAATGACAGTGCCTTTTGCACGAGGATTATTAATAAACCAGCCCTTTAGTTCAAGCCCGTCAGTACTATTAAATTTTACTTCCTCATAAGGTAATCCCAATTCATCAGGCGGGGTCTGGCTTTTATCCCGTGGAGGCGAAAGAATAAGACGCGAGGACATAATTCCCCAGATAAGAATTGCACATATTATTATAATTACAAGACTTAACAACCAGGGAATTTTTATATATAAAAGATTACTTATAGCTATGCTCCTCATCAGGAAATTTTTCCTGTGTAACTTCTTCCTTGAAATCAGTGAATGCTTTTTTCATTATGCTGCTTAAATCCGCATACTTTTTTACAAACTTAGGATGAATTTTCTTATATAAGCCTAACATATCGTTTACTACAAGAACCTGACCGTCACAATATCTCCCGGCACCTATACCAATAGTAGGAATAGATAGACTCCGCGTGATTTTTCTTGCTAACTCCTGAGGAATACTTTCTAATATCAGACTAAATACACCCGCATCCTCTAAAATCTTGGCATCTTCCAGTAAGGCCTGAGCCTGTTTTTCCTCACGCCCCTGAACTTTATAACCGCCCATCTTATGCACTGCCTGCGGCATGAGCCCGATATGTCCCATCACAGGAATATCCGCATCCAGCATCGCCTTTATAATTTTTGCCATCTCTCTCCCGCCCTCAATTTTTACCGCCTCGGCCCCTCCTTCTTTAAGGAAACGGCCTGCGTTTTTCAGTGCGTCTTTCTTTTTTACCTGGTATGAAAGATAAGGCATATCAGCAACTAACAGCGCTCTGGAATTTCCCCTTTTTACAGCTTTAGTATGATGAAGCATTTCATCCATTGTAACAGGCAAAGTATTCTCGTACCCTAAAACAACCATTCCCAGAGAATCCCCCACCAGCAACACATCAATACAAGCTTCATTCATAATTAAACTGGTGGCATAGTCATAGCACGTGAGCATACTTATCTTCTTTTGCTGCTGTTTCATCTCACTCAGACTGACTGTTGTAATCTTCTGCATAGATTTCCTCTATTTATAATTTATCCTTTATCTTTTTTACTTTTTCTTTCTTCTTCAACGATTTATATAAACCACGAATGGTCTTTTTTCTTAACGGATGGATAATACCCGGTGCGATTTCCTTTAACGGAACAAGAACAAACGCCCGTTTATACATTTCTCTATGAGGAACTATAAGTGTTTTTTCTTCAATAACTTCATTTTTATAAAGCAATATATCTAAATCAATAATTCGCGGTCCCCATTTTATGGTTTTTTTTCGATGCAGTTTTATCTCAATATTCTGTAGAACTTTTAATAGACGTCCACAGGATAAATCTGTTTTTATTTCAACGACACAGTTAAGAAACTCAGGCTGATTTTTATAACCGACAGGCTCTGTTTCATAAACCGAAGATTTAGCAGTAATTTCTATGCTTTTTAATTCTTTTAATAACTTAAGGGCTCCCTTTATATTCTTTAATCTATCCCCGAGATTAGAACCTATGCCTATATAAACTTTTTCAAGTTTCACTCTTATTTACCACTTGATTTTTTTTATTCTCTTTACAGCTTCCTTTATTCTCTTTTTATCTACTGTTAAAGCTATCCTGATATAACCCTCACCGCTCGGCCCGAACCCCACGCCAGGAGTAGTAACAACACATGCTTTTTCCAGAATTATACCGGATGTATCGATTGAATTATATCCTTTCGGAACTTTAATCCAGACGTAAAAAGTAGCAGCCGGCTTTTTAACCTGCCATCCTAAACTCTTAAGTCCATCAAGTAATACATCCCTTCGTTCCTGATATATTCCTCTCATCTTTTCAACACAATCCTGCGACCCTGATAATGCTGCTATTGCTGCCTCCTGGATAGATTGAAAAACACCTGAGTCAATATTCTCTTTAACTTTAGTGAGGCCTTTAAGAATATCACTATTGCCGCAGGCCCAGCCTATACGCCACCCGGTCATATTATATGTCTTTGATAATGAATGGAACTCTATACCTACCTCTTTTGCTCCTTCTACTTCTAAAAAACTTACGGGCTTTTTATTATCATAATAGATTTCCGAATAGGCTGCATCATGGCAGACAATAATATCATACTTCCTGGCAACGTCAACAACCTGCCTGAAGAATTCTTTCCCTGCTACACCGGCAGTAGGATTATTCGGATAGTTTATAAATAACAATTTCGCTTTCTTTAATACTTCATCCGGGATACTTCCGAAATCCGGCAGGAAATCGTTCTCTTCAACTAAAGGCATAAAATGAGAAACACCGCCTGCTAAAATTGTAGCACCGCTATATACAGGATATCCTGGTTCTGGTATCAGTACCACATCACCCGGATTGACAAACCCCAGATGTATATGGCCTATCCCTTCCTTGGAACCGAGTAAGGATATAATCTCACTATCTGGTTGTAAACTTACATTAAACCTCTGTTTATACCATTCAGCAATTACTTCCCTTAATTTCCTTAAACCCACACCGAAAGGATACCGATGATTCTCTGCCTTCTGTAGCGCCTTTTTGCCTGCGGCAATTATATGTTTAGGTGTAGGGTAATCAGGATCTCCTACACCGAGATCAATGATGTCAACGCCTTCATCTAAAAGCTTTTTTTTCTTCCTGTCTATTTCTACAAAAAGATAGGGCGGGAGTTTATTCAACCTATCTGAATACTTAAGAGTAGACATCAATTCTCATCCTTTCTTTTTTCTAAAAAGAAAAAATATTCCTCCTGTAAAGACCAACAGAATTCCTAACGCAACGGTATTTATGACCCATCCGTCCCAGAGTTGCATGTTAACTCCGGAAAAGGACTCTTTACCTATAATAATTTGGATTAGCATCAGGAGTTTTGGTAATATCCCTCCCTTAAAAACAAGAAGAGACCATACCAACCAGAATAAAACAGCCAATCCGAATATTACAATCACAATCATTGCTGCAACATTCGCAGGATCATATCCTGATGATTTATCATCCGGTTTATTCTCCATATTAACACCCTCTAAGTTTTATTTTAATCCCAGAACATCCTGCATATCATATAAACCTTTTGGCTTACCTGCCACCCATTTAGCTGCCCTTACGGCACCCTGGGCAAAAGTATCCCTGCTGTGTGCACGATGAACGAGCTCTAACCGTTCTCCTACTGAAGCAAACGTCACTGTATGTTCTCCCACAATATCCCCGGCTCTTACAGCATGAATACCGATCTCCTGTTTTTTCCTTGCGCCTACCATACCATGCCTGCCGTAAACGCCATCCTTATCCAGGTCCCTCCCGAGAACATCAGCAATAATCCGGGCAATCTTCTTTGCTGTCCCGCTTGGCGCATCCTTCTTTAAGTTATGATGAGCTTCTACAATTTCTACATCATAATCACCTAAAGCCTTTGCGCTCTGAGCGACTAACTTAAAAAGAAGGTTAACCCCAACACTCATATTAGGGGCAAACACACAAGCTATATCCTCACTTATCTTACGTAATTGGAACACTTGCTTATCATCCAATCCTGTTGTTCCTACAACAGCACGCTTCCCATATTCCTTCACGATCTCTAAATGCTTTATTGTTGCCTCCGGGTTAGTAAAATCAATAACAACATCGGCATCATCAATTATACTTTTTAGGTCATCCGTAACCTTTAGGTCTCCAACACCCAGATCCTTCCCGACCATAGGATGCCCTTTAACTTCCAAGGCACCAACGAGCTTGATATCTTTATCTTTTAAGGTCGCATTAATAATCCTCTCACCCATCCTTCCACAGGCCCCGCATACAATTATCTTAACCACTTTATCCTCCTTAAACAACGGAGTTGTTTTATATTAATCCGTATTCTTTCATCACCTTTTTTAACTTGCCTAAATTAGCCTCGCTCATTGCCGAAAGCGGAAGACGTAATTCATCGGGACATATTTTCATTATGCCAAGAGCCGTCTTTACAGGAATAGGATTGGTCTCTACAAACATAGCTTTGATTAAAGGGAACATCTTATGATGTAATTTCCTGGCTTTTTCTAAATCACCTTCATTAAACGCCTTGACCATACCGGCCATATCTTCAGGTACAAGGTTAGCCACTACTGATACAACACCTTTTCCACCTAAAGCAAGCATAGGTAATGTCAAAGCATCATCCCCTGATAAAACGTCAAAATCCTCACCGCAGAGTTCTATTATCCTGCTGACATTATCCAGCACGCCGCTTGCCTCTTTTACTGCAACGATATTCTTGAAATCCTTCCTTAACCTGGCAACTGTCTCGGGAGCAATACTTATTCCTGTCCTTCCCGGAACGTTATAGATAACAATCGGAATGTCAACTTCTGCTGCTATCTTTTTATAATGTAAATACAATCCCTCTTGCGGCGGCTTGTTATAATAAGGGGTGATTACCAATGCCGCATCTACTTTTATCTGTTTTGCATATTTTGTAAGTTCCACAGCTTCTTTTGTATTATTAGAACCTGTTCCTGCAATAACAGGGATCCTCCCTTTTACTGTATCTACAACAAACTTTATAACCTCCTTATGCTCATCATGACTCATTGTGGCAGACTCCCCTGTAGTACCGCAGGGAACAATGCCGTTTGTGCCTTTATCAATATGCATTTGGATGAGTTCTTCGAATTTCTCAAAGTCAATTTTTCCGTCTTTTAACGGTGTAACTATCGCTACAAAAGAACCGCTAAACATTTTATAACTCCTTTCCTGTTTCCTCGATTATACTCTGATATTACCTTCATAAATTATCTTCACATTGCCTTCTAAATAAACATCATTAATTTTATCATCCTTATATTCAATGTATACTCTCAAGACCTCACCGCTCCTTGTATGCACGCTAATAGGACTCCTCACTCCTTTTCTCAAGTGCGCAATAATTGCAGAGGCAACCGCACCTGTTCCGCAGGCTAAAGTCTCGTTTTCAACTCCCCGTTCATATGTTCTCATATAAATAGAACTCCTATCTCTTACCTTTACAAAATCTACATTTGTACCCTGAGGCTTAAAACAAGCATGGAACCTTAATTTCCTTCCTGTATTATAAACATCGGCTTTAGTTATATCAGGGACAAACAAGACAGTATGAGGAACACCGGTATTTATATGAAACACTTCCTTAGCTTTTTTATCAATTTTGACCTTTAAGTTTAACCTTAAATTTACAGGATTGCTCATCTTCAGCTTTACTCTATCTTTAGCCATAATCTCTGCTTCTAATATACCCGCTTTAGTTTCAATCTTTAATTTTGAACGTCTATCGAGTATCCGCAAGCTAACGTATAAAGCAACACAGCGTGCGCCATTACCGCACATCTCAGCTTCGCTCCCGTCAGGATTAAAAATCCTCATCTTAAAATCTGCTCTCCTGGAACCCTCTATCAAAATCAACCCGTCTGCCCCCACAGAAAGACGCCTCTGGCAAATATACTTAGCAAAAGAAACTCTATTAGATACAACGTTTCTCCTGTTATCTATAACCACAAAATCATTATCGCTTCCGTTCACCTTGGTAAAACGAATGATTTTTCCCAATTTTTTAATTCTGCCTACCATGATATAAATTTGTTCCCTTTCTTGTCTGTCAAGTCACAATTAATCCATATGTACCCGGAATACCCTTTACTCCCACCAGTAGCGTTTTCGGATACATAATAGAGATACTCATATAAATTCTCGTGATGTGCTACACCTGCTATTGCATCAGTAACAACATTGGGAGCTGAGTCATTTTTAGCCCAGGCAACACATATCCTGTTGTTTCCTTCATGTGAGCTACCCCAGGCATCTCTCTGACTTGTATATACACCGGGAATCTCCTCAAGATATTCAGATACGAAAAAACTCCAATCCGAAGGATACGTCTCGCCTGAACCGCTCGCTATGTTTTTCACCCGGTCCCAATGTGGCCAATATCCATCATTGTCTCCATAATATATATTAAGTGCCATACGAAAAGAAGCAAGATTCCCCTTGGTTCTACCCTCTTGTGCTTTCTGCAGTATACTGGAGAACCCAGGCAAAGCAATAGCTGCTAAAATACTCAATACAGCAACTACAATCATTAATTCAATCAACGTAAACCCTTTTTGCTTTATAGAAAACTTATGTTGTTTCAAATGTTTATTTTTCCTTAATACATTTAAGTTTGCAATTCATTTCGCAGTTGCTTTAATATAGTTATATGAATACAGAGCTCTTCTTTAGAAACAGGGCCCTGCTGGAGTTTATTGTCTAAGGTTTCAATTGTCTCCGTTAACTTTTCGGCTATAGTTCTGTTATTGGCTACTTTATTGTTCAGATTTAACAGCATTACATTAAATCTATCTACTAAATCACCTAACTCATCACCGTGTCTTATACGAATTTCTGGCGGAATCTTACCTTCACTAACAGAATTGATTATTCTCTCCAGTCTGAAAATAACACCTGCTACCTTATGAGAAGCAAGAATACTCACGACAACATTTAATGCCAGCAATCCCAATAAGACCAAACCCAGCTTCAATAAGAAGGTATTCTTCCACATAGCCAATCCTTGCTCAATTGAGAATCCTCCTGTAGTAGTAAGTTCCGTTATCTGGTCCACATTCCAGGCCATATAGAACATCATAACAAGAGTAACAAATAGTGTTGTAAAAAAAATCACTCCTACATATCTTAATTGTAATCCTTTTTTTACTAAATAATTTTTCCGTCTTGTTTTTTTCCTCATTTTGACTCACCCCATTAGATAACTCTGTATCTAACGGGGTACACCTCCTTCTATTTAAAATACTGAAATCTACTTCAACACATCAGGTATTTCTTCATCCCGGATTAAATCCTTATAAGTCTGCCTTTTGCGAATAATAAAGTACTTATTAGCGATGACCAGAACCTCAGGAACCCTAAGCCGCGCATTATAATTGCTGCTCATCACAAACCCATAGGCACCTGAATTCAACAAAGCCATAAAATCACCCTCATTAAACAAAGGCAACGAACGCTTGCGGGCAAAATAATCGGTTGATTCGCAAACCCCCCCTACTACATCTGCAATCATTTCTTTATTCTTATCTTCCTTCAACGGGACTATCTCATGATAAGCATCATAAAGAAAAGGTCTCGCCAGATCATTCATTGCCGCATCTACCACAACAAACTTCTTGGCTGTAGTTTCTTTTATAAATAGTACCTTGCTTACTAAAATACCGGCTGTGGCAGCAATATACCTCCCTGGTTCAAAAATTATCTTACAACCCGTTTTTTTAATCAAGGGAATAAGTTCTTCTGCTAAATCCTCGGGCCCTGGCGGTCTTTCGTCTTTATAGGTTACTCCCAAGCCCCCGCCTAAATCAATATATTTCAAATTTACCCCTATATTCTTTAGGACACCCATTAATTTGATTATCTTCTTTAATGTCTCGACAAAAGGGGCGATAGTTGTAATCTGTGAACCCAGATGCACCTGAATCCCCACAATCTCTATATGATCCGCCTCAGACGCTACTGAATAAGCATCAATGGCGTTAACAATGCTGATACCGAACTTGCTTTTAGCTAAAGACGTGGAGATATAAGGGTGTGTCTTGGGATCAATATCAGGGTTAATCCTGAACGAAATTCTTGCTTTTTTCCCCAGCTGCCCTGCTGTTTTGTTAATTAATTCAAGTTCAGCCATGGATTCCACATTAAACATAAGAATATCTGCCTCTAAAGCACTTTTTATTTCCCCCTCTGTTTTGCCCAGACCCGCAAATACTATCTTCTTAGGAGAAAACCCTGCTTTTAGAGCCTTAAATAGTTCTCCTCCACTAACTATATCCGCTCCTGCACCTTCCTTAACTAAAAGCCTTAAGACCGCTAAATTATCATTAGTCTTACACGCATAACAAACAAGATGATCAACCCCGGAAAAAGCTTTCTCAAACGCCGTAAAATTATCCTTAAACTCTTCTGCACTGTAAAGATAAAAAGGTGTTCCTACCTCATGAGCTATATCTTCTATTTTTACTTTCTCACAGAACAAATCTCCATTTTTATAATAAAAATTACCCATTATTTCCTCTCTTGTTTTCATTTTTATTAATCTATTCAGTTTTCTGCTACATCTAGAAGAGCCCTTTTGGCAAATTCCCCTATAACCCCGGGCGACCCCAACTCTTCTGCTTTTAAGATATCGTGCCTGAATTGTTCCATATTTTTTTGTTTATAATAACAAAGACTGCGCATAAAATAAGCAAGCCCATTATCCGGATTTATCTTGATAACTTTACTGAACCCTGCCTGTGCCTTTTTCCAGTCATTCGCTTTATAATAGAGGAATCCAATATTAATATAAACATCCGTCTCTTCAGGCTCTTTTTCTATAACCTGGTTATATATACCAATGGCCGTCTTGAAATCATTCTTAAGAAAATAATTGTATCCCAGACTAACCAGATAAGCACTTTTTCCCTTATCAATCTCAGTAGCCCTATGAAACTCCTTTTCTGCCTCTGATAATTTTCCTTTATTCTGATAAACCAGACCCAGATAATAGTGTGCCTCGGCATTTTCAGGTTTAAGTTTCAAGGATTTCAGGTACATTTTCTCTGCTTCGGTATAAAGGCCTAATTCTTGAAAGACTCTGCCTCTATAATAGTAAGCCATATAGGATTTGGAGTCTAAACTTAATACCGTATCAAATTTCTCACCGGCTGAAGGTAATATATCCATCATGAAGTAAATCTCACCCAGAGCAAAATGTGCTTCAATATTTCTGGAGTTCAATGTAAGAACTTCTTCGTAGAATATAATCGCTTTGTTATATATCTGGTTTCTGTAACAGAGTTCTCCAAACCAAAGGTAAATCTGTGCTCGCCTTTTCTGGGAGATATCAGAAGCCAGTTCCCGACGGTACTTCAGGATAAGTTCCTCATCTTGAGTTAATCTATCTATAATTTTCCCTATGTAAACATCTATCTCTTTTGAATGCCCCGCGTAATTCTGCCAGATGCATCCTGTAATATTAGATATCAAAAGTAATATTATAAAACCCTTTAGGATAAATTTTTTTCTTAAATTATACATATTACTACCCATATCTATTCCTGCCATTAATCAGTATTTATAATCTGGTTAAAAGCTTTTCTTAAAATAATTTTTTTTATCCCGGGAACTAATGCTCGAGTAGCTATTTCTCCTGCTTGGACACATTGCTTACCTTTATCCAGGTCTGAGCTTGCTACATTGGTAACCTCAGGAGCTATCACGATATCAGCATTCTTTAACTGGCGGTCGGAAATATAATTGCTCTGAATGCTGATAACCTGCGTCATGATCTTGATAATATTGCTGGGTTTCACCTTGGTAATATCAGCATTTACCACCACAGCAATAATTATATCCGCTCCCATAATTTGAGCTATACCTATAGGAACGTTATCTATAACTCCGCCGTCTATTAATAAGCGATGCCTGTATTCCACAGGTTCAAACACCCCGGGAATGGAAGCACTTGCTCTAACCGCCGGAGCCACCAATCCTTCCCTGAAAATTATCCTTTCCCCGGTCTGAATATCCACTGCCACACAGGCAAACGGTAATGCTAATTCATCAAACCTCTTGTTTTTAATATACTTTTTAATATATGTTTCTAACTTTTTTGATGAATAGATGCTTTTGTAGCTTAAATGAAAGGTTATTAATTTTTTCCAGTTAATATTTAATACCATCTCCTCTATTGCATCTGGCTCTATTCCGCTGGCATATAAAGAACCTATTAATGCTCCTACACTAGTACCAACAAGTATATCTACAGGAATATTTTCCTCTCTTAGAACTTTTAAGACACCGGCATGAGCCAACCCTCTTGCCCCGCCGCCGCTTAAAACTACGGCAACCTTGGGTCTATCCTTAATATCATCTTTGTAAACAGTATCCCAGAGAAATTTTATGAATAAATCGTCATTCTGGTCTGCCTCGACAAAATGCGCAAAACAAATAAAAAATAAAACCAAAAGAAAAAATTTCACCGATTTCATATCTTACCATTCACCCTCATAAAAGTAATGCAAATCGGAGGGTTCATTCCACAGGATTGGCAATGATATTCAACTCTGCTTCTGTCAATAAATAACTATGTAAATTATTAACGTAGTTTATTTTTGCCTGGACCAATGCCATCTGGGCACCTAAAAGCTCAACGAAAGATATTTCCTTTTTCTTAAAAGCATCTGTAGCTATATCAACATTCTTTTTGCATAGATCCCTGTTCTGTTTTAACGGCTTGATTGTCTTCTTCGTCCGTTCATAATTAGAAAATAACTGCTGAACTCTTAATTTAATATCATCACTTAACCTGACTCTTTCCAATTTTGTTTTTCTCAGTTCGCTTTTTGCCTCCTTTACCCTTGTCCAGCTAGCCCATCCATCAAAAATCGGAACACTTACGGCAAGTGTAGCCGTCCAGCTTTTACCTTCGGGAGGAAAAACCTCTCCGCCATAAGCAATATCTCCCCCAATAACTACAGACGGATATAATTTGCCTTTACTAAGCATCACTTTGACATCATACATCTGCTCTTCTATCTTCTTCTTCCTCAACTCAGGACTAAATTGCAAGGCACGAATGATACTTTTATTCAACTCAAATTCCTGATTGTTACCATAAGTGAGCCCACCCTCTAATCTAACCTGGGTATTTAACTCAATTCCTAAAGATTTATTAAAAAGCGTGCGCGCTCCCTTCAGATCCTGCTTTGCTTTTTCTAGAGAGATCCTGATTACCGATAATTGAACCTCTGCGTTCAGGAGGTTATAATCATACAATGAGTTCTCTTTTTCGGCCAAGGCTGACATAGCTTCATTTTCACTCAAACTATCTTCATAAATATTAAC